>JAUIBJ010000500.1 GCA_030428025.1 Alphaproteobacteria bacterium | reverse complement strand
GATGGCACCTATAACGGCAAGACGGTGGATTGCTACTGCACCGACAGTACCGGCGGCCGGGTCGAACTGGGCGAGATGATCTGCCTGCATGTGGACGGCAAGAGCTTCATGGCCCAGTGCCAGATGTCGCTCAACAACCCGATGTGGCGCAAGGTCAGCGACGGGTGCCTGTCATCCGCCCTGCCGGAAGCGCTCCAGCCAGCGGTCGAGCCGGGCGGCGTTAACGCCAAGATCTGACCGGCCGAAGCGCAGCCTTCCGTAAAGTTCGATCTGCCCGTCCGTGCGACGAACGGTGGTGTAATCGGGAAAGCCCATCACCGCCGAGCGGGTGACATAGGTGATCATGCCATCCGCGACCGAGCCCGCCAGAACGGTCGTGCGCGGCGTGTCCATGACGATCCGGTGCAGCCGGGCGAGCCCGTCCTCGCCCGCCTCTACGCGGCGCATCGCCTGGCCTGGGGCATCGCCGGGCGTGAAGCTGTCCGGCATGCGGTGCCAGCGCGCAGGGTCCGAGGGTGCAAGGCGGATATAGAGCGCGCCAGCCACCGCCGCCAGCAGCACCAAGCCGAGCAGGACGCGCATCGCCCTACCCTTTCCGCCGGGTCCAGCCCCAGAGGCAGAGCAGGTTCATTGCCACATGAGCCCCCGCCACGGCGGTGGCGCCGGTTGTGTCGAAGGGCGGCGACACCTCCACCACATCGCCGCCGACGAGGTTGATACCCGCCAGATCGCGCAGCAGGATCGCCGCCTGCCCCGAACTCAGGCCCCCCCAGACGGGCGTGCCCGTGCCCGGTGCGAAGGCCGGGTCGAGCCCGTCGATATCGAAGCTGAGATAGGTCGGCGCGTCGCCGATGATACCCTTGATCTTCTTCGCCGTCTCGGCGGGGCCGCGCTCGTGCACCTCGCGGGCATCGATGATGGTGATGCCAAGCGGGTCGTCGATGGTCGTGCGGATCCCCACTTGCACCGAACGCGCGGTGTCGATCAGCCCCGTCTTGACCGCCTTGTAGAACATGGTGCCGTGGTCGATCCGCTCCATGTCGTCATCCGGCCAGGTGTCGGAATGGGCGTCGAATTGCAACAGCGCCACCGGCCCGAATTTCTCGGCATAGGCCTTGAGGATGGGAAAGCTGATGTAATGGTCGCCACCCAGGCAGATACTGGCCGCGCCGGCATTCAGGATGCCGCGAATATGGTTGGTCAGCCGGTCGGGAAACTCGGCCACCTTGGCATAGTCGAAGGCCAGATCGCCGTAATCGACAATGCTGAGTTCGCTCATCGGGTCGTAGCCCCAGCCATAAGGCGGCTCGTAGGTCTGCAGCGCGCTCGCCTCGCGGATGGCGCGCGGCCCCAGCCGGGTGCCGGAACGGTTGGTCACCGCCTGGTCGAAGGGGATGCCGGTCACGGCGATGTCGACGCCGGTGAGATCCTTGGTGTAGCGCCGGCGCAGAAAGGAATTCGCCCCGCCGAACGTATTCTCGAAGCTCAGGCCCCTGAGGTCGTCCCGCGTGAACGCCTGATCCACCTGGCTTTCTGCGTCTTCCAGTCCCATATCCGTTCCTTACCTTTTGCGATCCGTGCCTCAGCCCGCCGGCTGCGCCCGTTCCACCAGACGGGCGAAGAACGAGGCACCCACCGGCGCCACCGCATCATTGAAGTCAAAGCCCGGGTGATGCAAGCCCGCCCCCTCGCCCTGCCCGAGAAAGAGGAAGGCGCCGGGCCGGGCCTGTAGCATGAAGGAGAAATCCTCTGCACCCATCTCGGGGGGGCGGTCAGACCGCACCTGCCCGCCAGCCGCCACCTCGCCTGCCACCTCGGCGGCGAAGCCCGCCCTTTCGGCGTCGTTCACCGTTGCGGGATAGCCTTCCTCGATCCGCAGCCTGGCCGAAACGCCGTAGGAGGCCGCCTGCCCCGCCACCAGTTCCTCCAGACGGGCGATGGCCGTCTGCCGCGCGCCGGGATCGAAGCTGCGGATCGTGCCGCCCACATAGGCGGTTTCCGGCACGATATTCTCGGCGCTGCCGGTGTGGATCTGGGTGACCGACAGCACCAGCGTGTCCCGCGCATGGATGTTGCGGCTGAGAATGCTCTGGATCGCCTGCACCATTCCCGCCGCCGCCACCACCGGATCGCGCGTCTCATGCGGGAAGGCGCCGTGTCCGCCCTGACCGGTGATGTCGATGTGAAAGCTGTCGACGGCGGCCAGAATCGGCCCCGGACATGTGTGAAAGCTGCCCTCGGCCTCCCCTGGAAGGGTGTGCAGCGCGAAGACCTCGCCGATATCGTAGCGCTCGAGGATGCCGGCCTCGACCATCAGCCGCGCACCGCCCGGCCCTTCCTCGGCCGGCTGGAAGATCAGCGCCACCCGGCCGCGGAAATTGCGCGTCTCGGCCAGGTACTTGGCCGCGCCCAGCAGCATCGCCGTATGCCCGTCATGGCCGCAGGCATGCATCGCGCCGGGGGTTTTCGAGGCATGCTCCGCACCTGTCTTCTCCTGGATCGGCAGCGCATCCATATCCGCCCGAAGGCCGATCGTGGGGCCCTCGCCCCGCCCCTCGATCACCGCCACGAGGCCACTTTCGGCAATGCCTTCCTCGATCTGCGTGATCCCGAATTCACGCAGCCTTTCGGCCACGAAACGCGCCGTCTCGTGGCAGGCCAGCCCCAGTTCGGGATGGGCATGCAGATGCCGCCGCCAACCGGCCATATCCTCGGCAAAGCCGGCGATGCGGTTGATCACGGCCATGGCTGGACTCCTTCCTTCCCACCCGTCAGGGTGCCACTCAACTGCAAACGGGGGGCCTCTGCAATGCCTGACGATCCGCTTATCCACGATCCCGCCGGCGGAATGCCGAGGCTGGTCGAGATCATGCGGCGGCTGCGCGACCCGGAAACCGGCTGTCCCTGGGACATCGAGCAGGATTTCGCCACCATCGCCCCCTACACGATCGAGGAGGCCTATGAGGTGGCCGACGCCATCGAGCGTGAAGCGTGGGGAGAACTGAAGGACGAGCTGGGCGATCTGCTGTTGCAGGTGGTCTTTCACGCCCAGATCGCCCGCGACAAGGGGCTCTTCGCCTTTGACGACGTGGCCGATGCCATCTCGGACAAGATGGTCGCGCGCCACCCGCATGTTTTCGGCGACGAGAGCCGCGACAAGACCGCCGAACAGCAGACCCGAGACTGGGAGACGGTGAAGGCCGCCGAGCGGGCCGCGAAGGCACAGACCGGGGTGCTCGATGGCGTGGCGCTGGGGCTACCGGCCCTCTTGCGGGCCCTGAAGCTGCAAAAGCGCGCCGCGCGGGTGGGATTCGACTGGCCCGATGCCTCTCACGTGATCGACAAGATCGCCGAGGAGGCGGGCGAGCTGCGCGAGGCGGCACGCGAGCTTCCACAGGAGAAGGTGGAGGAGGAGATGGGCGATCTGCTCTTCGTCATGGCCAACCTCGCCCGGCACCTGAAGGTCGACCCCGAGGCCGCACTTCGGGGTGCCAACGCCAAGTTCACCCGACGGTTCGCGAAGATCGAAGCCTGGCTCGCCGAGGACGGGCGGCGGCCCGAGGAGTCGGATTTGCAGGAGATGGATGCGCTCTGGGACCGTGCCAAGGCCGAAGAACGCGGGTGAGGG
>JAUIBJ010000499.1 GCA_030428025.1 Alphaproteobacteria bacterium | reverse complement strand
TGCCCCGCTCGACGTACCGGATCTGGGCCGGATCGCGGTGGATATCGCCTGGGGCGGGATGTTCTACGTGCTCGCGGATGCCGACGCGCTCGGCATCGGGCTGGGAGCCGAGAACGGCGCCGAGATTGTCCGCGCATCTGAACGCATTCTGGCCGCCGCGCGCGAACAGCTGCCGGTCACCCATCCGGAGAACGCCGCCATCACCGGCCCCACCATCACCAATCTGCATGGCGCCCCCACGACGCCGGGCAAGCAAGGGCGGCAAACGGTCACCGTCTCCTCCGGCGGGTTCGACCCGGCCCGGCCGCAGGCCCTGCCGGGCGTGCTCGACCGCTCGCCCTGCGGCACCGGGCTTTGTGCGCGCATGGCGGTCCTGCATGCCAGGGGGCAGCTTAGCCCGGGAGAGGATTTCACCGCCGAAGGCCCCCTCGGCACCACGTTTACCGGTCGAATCGAGGAGATCTCGACGGTCGGCGCCTTCGAGGCCATCGTGCCCAGCCTCTCCGGTCAGGGCTGGATCACCGGCATGTCGAGCTATCTGCTCGACCCGTCCGATCCGTTTCCGCAGGGCTATAGGGTGGGCGATATCTGGGCCTGACGGCGCCGCGTGCCAAGGGGTGTCGAAGCCTCCGGGCAAGACAATGCATATCTTCATAGCCGTTCCTTGCGCCGGAAACCGGCCCCGTCACGGCCGGCGCCCCGAAATCGGCCAAATCCGGTCGAGGCGAAGCCCATTTCGCCGGGCATATGCGCCCTTGAGGCAGGCAAGAGGAATGGCGCAATGACCATGCAAACCGACATCCTGGCCGAGCGATCGGCAATCGGCCCGGCACTCTGGCGCAACCGGCTTCTGATCGGGCTGGTGGCGCTGCACTTCGCGGGCATCTACACCGCCTGCATGGCCCTCGGCGTGCCGTTCAAATCGGGCACCGCCTCGACGCTGATCAGCCTTCTGCAGGTGCAGGTGCCGCTTTTTCTGGTGATCCTGCTCTTCTGGCGGTTCGGCTGGATGATCGTCACGGTGCGTCCCAGACGCCCCACCGCGTGGTTCGCGGCCGACCTGAGGGACATCCTCTTCGACCGCGACCGGATCCTGTCCGGCATGATCGCCTTTCTGGCGATGTGCCTGTTTGCCGGCAGCTTCACCATCGGCAAGGACCTTATCCCGCTGATCAACCCGTTTTCCTGGGATCCCGCCTTCGCCAGCCTCGACCGGGCGCTGCATGGTGGTGTCGATCCGTGGAAACTTCTCTTTGCCCTGACCGGCACGCCCACGATCACCACCGCTATCAATGCGGCCTATCACCTTTGGCTGATGCTGGCCTATTTCATGATCTTCGTGGCCTGCTTCAACGCCTCGCGCCATGCCAAGCACCGGACCTATCTGGTCTCCGATGTGCTGTGCTGGGTGATCGGCGGCAATATCCTGGCCACGGTGTTCTCCTCCGTCGGGCCGGTCTATTACGAGGCGTTCGGGTACGGTGCAGATTTCGTGCCTCTGATGGAAACCCTGCGCGGCTTCAACGAGATCAGCCCGGTCTGGGCGCTGGACCTGCAGGAAATGCTCTTGCACGGGTATCAGACCGACGGGCCGGTGCGCGGCATTTCGGCCATGCCCAGCATGCATGTGGCCTCGACCATCACCATGACGCTCTATGCCTATTCGGTCTCGCGCCGCCTGGGCTGGCTGATGACGGGCTTTGCTGCGCTCATCCTGATCGGTTCGGTGCAGCTCGGATGGCATTATGCGATCGACGGGTATTTCTCGATCCTGCTGTCGCTGGGCTGCTGGTGCGTGGCTCGGCGACTGGTGCGGATATTCGCCTGAGAACCCCGCGCACCGGGCTGAAGCCCGGCCTTCGGTGCAGATTGCGAGGTAGGCCGGGCTTCAGCCCGGCCGGAGCCCGGGGCACGGCGGATCACCCCGCCATAACCTCCTGCAACCGCGCCACATAGCGCGCCAGGGTATCGATCTCTAGATTGACGCGGTCGCCCAGCTTCACCTCGCCCCAGGTCGTCACCTCCTTGGTATGGGGGATAAAGTTGATTCCGAACTCCCGGCCCTTCACCTCGTTCACCGTCAGCGAGGTGCCGTTCAGTGCCACCGACCCCTTTGGCGCGATGTATTTCTCCAGCCCCGCGGGCGCACGCAGGGTGACACGGGTGCTGTCGCCCTCCTCGTGCAGTTCGACCACCTCGGCCAGCCCGTCCACATGGCCCGAGACGATATGCCCGCCCAGTTCGTCACCCACCTTGAGAGCGCGTTCCAGATTGACCCGCCTGCCTGGCGCCCAGCCATCGAGATTGGTCTTCGACACCGTCTCGGCAGAGATGTCCACCTCGAACCAGTCTGCCCCCTTGTCGACCACGGTCAGGCAGACCCCGTCGCAGGCAATGGAGGCGCCCATGTCGACGCGGCCCATGTCATAGGCGGTGCCGATCCGCGCACGCATGTCGCCGCGCTGCTCGACCTGGCGCACCTCGCCCATGTCTGTGATGATCCCGGTGAACATGCGATGCCTTTCCTTTCGCCACCCGGCACCTAGCAATACTGCCCTTGCGAACAGGCCGGTGCCGGGCCCTCGGGCCTTACTTTCGCCCAACTTGCCGATTAAGGAAAGTCAGGGCAGAAGCAAACCCCGTCAAGGCAATGTTTTCAGGCGAATCGCGCGTCTTTCTATTCCTGCAGGGGCCTCATGGGCCCTTCTTCGGGCGGCTGGGGCGGATGATCCGCCGCACCGGGGCCGAGGTCTGGCGCGTGGGCTTCAACGCGGGCGACCGCGCCTTCTGGCCCGACCCAAAGAGCTACATCCCCTATACCGGCGCGGCCGAGGACTGGCCCGAGCGGTTCCGAACGCTGGTGGCCGAGAAGGGCGTGACCGACCTGGTGCTCTATGGCGACACCCGGCCGATCCACGCCCAGGCCGTCGCCATCGCCAAGGCGCTGGAGATGACTGTGCACGTCTTCGAGGAAGGCTACATGCGCCCCTACTGGGTGACCTACGAACGCGGCGGCACCAACGGCAATTCCCGGCTGATGGAAATGAGCGTCTCTCAAATGCGCAAGGCGCTGGAAAACTCCGACATGGACACCGCGCTGCCACCAGCCAGCTGGGGCGACATGCGTCAGCACATCTTCTATGGCGCGGCCTATCACGGCTGCGTCCTGCTGCTGAACCGGGGCTACCGCAATTTCCGGCCCCATCGCGCACTGACCGTGGCGCAGGAGTTTCAGCTCTACCTGCAGCGGCTGGTTCTGATGCCGGCCCAGGCCATCGAGCGCCGCATCGCCACCCTGCGGGTGCGCCACGGCGGCTTTCCCTATCACCTGGCGCTTCTGCAGCTGGAACACGATTCCTCCTTCCAGGCGCATTCGCCCTTCACCACGATGACCGAGTTTCTGGAAACGGTTGTCCAAGCCTTCGCCGATGGCGCGCCCCGCCATCACCATCTGGTGGTCAAGGCCCATCCGCTGGAAGACGGGCGGGTGCCGCTCCGGCGAGAACTCAGGAGGCTCGCGCTGCGCTTCGGCGTGGCAGACCGGGTGCATTTCGTCCGCGGCGGCAAGCTCGCCCAGCTTCTCGACGAAGCCCGCAGCGCGGTGACGGTGAATTCCACCGCCGCGCAGC
>JAUIBJ010000498.1 GCA_030428025.1 Alphaproteobacteria bacterium | reverse complement strand
TGATCCGCGAGGTCGGCAGCGCCTTTTATCTGGTCGGGGCGAATTACGTCTTTCCGCGCGAGAGCAACCGCATCGTCAGGGAACTGCTGACGCAGGCGGGGGGCAAGGTGCTGGGCGAGCGCTATCTGCCGCTCGAGTCCACCCGGACCCAGGCCGAGGCGGTGGTGCGGGATATCGAAAGGAAGGCGCCGGATGTGGTCTTCTCGATCCTGGTGGGCGACCAGATCGTCGATTTCTACTCGGCCTTCCACCGCAGCGGGCTGCGCGGCACGGGCACACCCATAGCCAGCATCGTGACCACAGAAACCGAAATCGACAGGATGGGCGCGGATGTGGCACAGGGCCACTATTGCGCGGCCAGCTATTTCGAGACGGTGGACACGCCGCAGAACCGGGCCTTCGTGGCCGATTACCACGCCCGTTTCGGCGACCGGTGCCGGGCGAATTCCTGCGCCGAGGCGGCGTTCAATCAGGTCATGGTCTTCGCCAAGGCACTGGAGCAATGCGGCACGATGGAAACCGGCGCCTTGCGCGCGTCCCTCCTTGGTGCGCAATATGCCGCGCCGCAGGGCGACATCAGGATCGACGCCGACAACCACCATGCCTATCTGTGGTCGCGCATCGGCCTCGTCGATGCGACAGGGCGGATCGGCATCGTCGCCCAGTCGCCCACGAACATCCCGCCCGACCCCTATCTGGTGAACCATGAGATCGGGGAGGTTGCGCATCCGGACGAAAAGCCGATGGCGGTCGGCAGGCCATGAAGAAAGCACTGCGGAATACGAAATCCATTCGCGTTCTGCTGGTCCAGCCGCCAAGTCAGGATCGGGACACTCTTCTGCGGCACCTGCAGCGCCTCGGCTTTCTGACCGAGATCAGCTGGCCCCCCGCCCCGCAGCTTTATGACATGGCCGATGTTGTCTTCGTCGCCTTCCGGGAGGTGACGGAAGGCAGTGTGAAGCTGCGGTGGAACCGCGACACCCCGCCTGCGGCCCTGGTGGCACTTCTGGATTTCGAAAACCCCGCCATTGTCAGCGAGGCGGTGCGACTCAACGCCCATGCGGTTCTGGGCCTGCCGGTGCGCAGCTTCGGCGTGGTGGCCAACATCTTCGTGGCGATCCGCAACCACCAGGCCCAGAAAGACCTGGCTGATCAGGTCAAGCGGCTGAAATCGCGCGTTGAATCCGAACGGATCCTGGCCCGGGCGAAGGACATCCTGATGCAGTCGCGCGGGATTTCGGAAGAGGACGCGCACAAGGCGCTGCGCTCGCAGGCGATGAACAAGCGCGTCAGCATCGTCGAGATCGCCAGAGCCGTGACCAGCGCGGAGGACGTGTTCAACGCGCTGGAAAGCCCAGGGGAACCCTGACCGTTCAAAGGCCCTGCGCCGGGGCGGCACGCGCAATATTGACGCGTGAGAGCGAATATGCGAGCCTTTCGTCAGCGGACAGGCGCAACGAGGCGCCATGCTGAAAACACCGGCGTTTTTCGTCACCTGACGGGTGCTCCGCAACTCACATCAGATTTATCGGCACATGGCTTCGGTTGATCCGGGGTCGTTTCGTGCCTTTTCGACAGAGAGAGGTCAGCATGACCCATCGCTTTGCCGCCGCAATGGCACGCGACGCGGGCGGAAGCCGCGCAGCGCACTCCCTTGCCTGAGGCCCGCGTCATGGTTCAGGTCTTCGACAGAATTCTTGGCTACGCCTCGCAGGATCCATTTGCCGAGGCACTGCACGATCTCGGCCATTTTGGCCGGATCGAGGTGGTCACCATTTCGCCCGAAGACGTGGCCCGCCGCCGGTTCCGCCTGAAGACCGACAAGGGCACCGACTGCGCGATCATGCTGGGGCGCGACCAGCAATTGTCGGACGGTGCGGTTCTGAAACTGGCCGAGGACGGCGCGATCGTCATCCGGCTGAGCGAGCGCCAGTGGCTTTCTCTCGACGCGCCAGACAAGGCCGCGGCGCTGGAGCTTGGCTATTTCGGCGGCAACCTGCACTGGAAGGTCAGATTCGAAGACGGGCTGATGCATGTCGCGCTCGAAGGCCCCCGGCAAAGCTATCTGGACCGGCTGGAAGGGTTGCTCGCCGAAGGCAAGGTCCGGATCGTGGAGCGCCAGGATGACTGACACGGCCGGCACGCTCTCGGTTCTCCAGCATGCCGACAGCATGTTTCCATCCGGTGCCGTGAGCTTTTCCTGGGGGCTGGAGGCGCTGGTCAACCGGGGCGCCGTGACCGGGCGGGAGACACTTGCCGAATTCATGGCCGCGCAGATCCGGGGCCGCTGGGCGGGCTTGGACCGGCCCGCGATCGCCCACGCCCATGCCGCCGGCGCGGATTTCGAGCGGCTGGCTTACCTCGACCGGCTGGTCGAGGCGCAATCGCTGGGCGCCGAACAGCGGACGGGCTCCACCCGGATGGGCAATGCCCTTTTGAGCGTACACAGACGGCTTGGCACGCCGCAGGCCGCCGACTATGCGCGGATGGTGGCGCAGGGCCGCGCCTTCGGCCATATGCCCGTCGTGCAGGGGCTGCTCTGGCGCGGACTGGGCTTTTCCGCGCCCCAGGCGCTGGCGATGTCGGCGCATGGGGTCTGCACCGGCCTGCTGGGCGCCGCGATCCGTTTGTCGATCATCAGCCATCTGGACGCGCAGGCCATCCATGCCGCGCTTCTTCCGCTCATCGAGGAAGTGCTTTCGTCACCGCTTTTTGACCCGGACGAGATGCACGCCTTCATCCCGCAGATCGAGATCGCATCCATGAACCACGAAACGGACGACATGCGCCTGTTCGTAAACTGACAAAGCAGGGAGAGCCCGATGCTACTCACGCCAACAGAAATGGAACGCCTGACGGTCTTTATGGCCGCCGAAATCGCGCGCAGGCGCAAGGACAGGGGGCTGAAACTCAACCACCCTGAATCCGTGGCCTATATCACCGACGCAATTCTCGAAGGCGCGCGCGAGGGCCGGTCAGTGGCCGATCTGATCGCCTATGGCTCGACCCTGCTTTCCACCGATGACGTGATGCCGGGGGTGGCCGACCTGATCTCGATCATTCAGGTGGAGCCCTGCTTTCCTGACGGCACCAAGCTTGTCACCGTGCATGACCCGATCCGCCCAGGCAAGCAACGGGTGGAGGGCGTGACGCCTGGCGAACTGGATTGCGAGGAGGGCGAGATCGAGATCAACGCCGGCCGCCGTACGGCCACGATCAAGGTCACCAATACCGGCGACCGGCCCGTCCAGATCGGCTCGCACTATCATTTCTTCGAAACCAACAAGGCGCTGGAATTCGACCGGGCGGCCGCCTACGGGCTGCGGCTCGACATTCCCGCCGGCACCGCCGTGCGGTTCGAACCGGGAGAGGCTAAGGAAGTCACCCTGACGGAATTCGGCGGCGCGCAGGAGCTTTACGGCCTGAACGGGCTGACCAACGGCTCGGCCAGAAGCGCCGAGAACAAGGAACTGGCCCTTCAGCGGGCCCGCGAGCGCGGCTTCAAGGGAGCGTGACAGATGGCCAGGATGACACGACGCGACTATGCGAACATGTACGGCCCCACCAAGGGCGACGCGGTGCGGCTGGGCGATACCAGCCTTTTCGCCGAGGTCGAGCATGACTTCATCAC
>JAUIBJ010000497.1 GCA_030428025.1 Alphaproteobacteria bacterium | reverse complement strand
TCGCCGGCCTGACCTGGCTCGACCGTCGGCCCAAATCGTTCGATCTGCTGACCGATGCTGCCGTCCGTGAAATCCACAAGCGCCTTTTCGGCGAGGTCTGGGACTGGGCGGGTGCCTACCGCCTGACAGAGAAGAACATCGGCGTGCCGGTCTGGCACATCTCGACCGAGCTGCGCACCTGCCTCGATGACGCCCGGTACTGGCGTGACCACAAGAGCTTTGACCCGCTGGAAGCAACAGCGCGCCTGCATCACCGCCTGGTCTGGATCCATCCCTTCGCCAACGGCAACGGACGTTGGGCGCGGATCATGGCAGACGCCTACTTGGCCAAGATCGATCCGGATATTTTTCTCGACTGGTCCGGCGGCGGCACGCTCAACGCCGACAGCGCGCACCGCGCTGCCTATATCGCGGCATTGAGAGCAGCTGATCAGCACGACTTTGACGCACTCGTGACGCTCGTCAGGTCAATCGCCCGATAGTTCTCACCCAAACCGCCGCCCTCCTTCCGTGAACGTATACTCGTTGACGATGATCCCCTCCTCGATGGCCTCGTCCGAGGTGAGGTGGTCATATTCAGCCTCAAGCTGGCGGTAGAGCCAGCGGGCCAGATCACGCAGCGCCTCGGTTACGCCTTCTTCCGCGTCCTTGGTCGGCGGCTGCCAGGTCGCGCTGTCCCGCGTGACGTCCACCGACATGGTGTACTCATGATAATAGCGGCCACGGTGGCTGGCCTCGGCCGCGAGCTGGTAGAAGTTCCGCCGCTGAATGGCCTGCAGCCGGTCGGCGATGCCATGCAACGTCGCGTCGGCCGGGGCGTAGTCCCGGATGCGCGCGGCCGCGCCCTTGGAATGGGACCAATAGCCCTCGTAGCAGGCGCCGTCACCCTGGCTCCAGAAGCCGGAGAACCAGATGCAGGGCTTGGCCCGCGTCCCGCCGCCCATCAAGCGGATGGGGGTGGTTTTCAGACGGATGCCGAGGAGCTCGCAGACCCGTTCGAAATCCTCATAGACCGCGTCCCACCAATCGTCGTGGGGTCCGAGGTCGCGATACCAGTTGCGGGCCTTCTCCTTGGCGGCATCCGAGAGCTCGGGGAACTGGTAGACGGTGGTGCAGATGATCTCAGGCATCGACGTCCTCCCCGTTCAGTGCAGCGGCCAACCATTCTTGCGTGCTGGACCAGCCGATGGATTTACGAGCGCCGAGATCAATGGCATGCGCGCCGCCACCAAAGGCGTCGAGCCGCGGCCGGGAGCAGGTCAGGGCATACTGGAACCCCCAGAGGCCGGTGAGGTCGAGGTGTTCGGCGAGGCGCAAGACGAAGCGTATGACGGCTTCGACATCGCCGTGTTCGTCGTCATGGATCCAGAGGGTGCTGCCCTCGGGGGCATCCTGGCGCACGAGATCGAAGCCCGCGACAACCGGGTAGTCGGCGTCCTGGTCCGCAGCGCGCAGATCCTGAAACAGCGCGATTGCGCGGGCGGCCTTGTCGGGGCTGCCGACGTCGATCAGGCATGAGAAATGGGTGAAGTAATCCGCCATGGGGACCTCCTGAATGGGGAAAACCCGGCCGGGCGGCCGGGCGTTGTGTTGGAATGAAGGGGTGGTTGGGGGCGATCAGCCGGTGGGACTGTCGCCCGCCGCCTGTCGCGCGGCATGCGCGCAGAGCATCTGCCTATAGAAGCGCTTGCGCGCCGTCCGGAAGGTGCGAACGGCGCGCGTGTCGGGATGCAGCGCCCGGACTGCCGCCCGCAGGACGGCGTAGGGCGAAGCCGTTTCGGGCAAGCCGAGGCGCTGATAGGCTGGATCGGTCATCTCAGGTGACCTCGTCCACGGGCGAGGCGAGATGCGGATCGACCAGCGCCTCGATCCGCTCGGCCCGGCCCATCCAGGGTTCGGGCCGGATCGCCTTTACCCAGTCGGCGAAGCTCGGGATGAAGCCGAGGTCTTCCTTCACATGCTGTTCCCCGACCCAGCGAGTCGGGATGATGCGCCCGGTCGAGAGCGTGAGAGTCTGCCCGAAAATCGTCTCGGCCATGAAGATGCCCTCGGCATGGTGGCGCAGTGACCGGTGCCGAAAATCGGCTGTGATCTCCTTGCTCTGGTCGAACCAGGAATGCACCGCCACGAAGTCGTCGACCGTGCCGCCCCACTTTTTCACCGAGGACAGGGCATGGTGATACGGATGTGCCATCGCCGCCCCCTCAGAAATCATGTGTGGTGAGTTCGGACGAGGTGAAGCGCTCGTTGAACTCAAGGTGGATGGACCGAGCGCTCGCGTCGAAGCAGAACTCGCCGTAAGCACCGTCGTTGTTCTCCCAGCCACCATGGGTGTCGGAGAGGAAGTCGTAGGCCAGTTGCTCGACGACATCTTCAAGCGAGAGCTGCCGCATCTCGACCTCCGGGTCGTCCCAGGTCAGCGCGGCATAGGCGATCTGGGACTTGGGGAACGCAACCTCGGTCTCGCCAGCGTAGGCTCCGATGCTTTCAACCTGACCGCTATCGCCATAGCCGTCGAAGCTCACGGTCACATGGGTGATGCCCGCGGCAGTCAGGCCATCGAAGAGGCGCTCCTTGTTGGCCGGACGCAAAGCTGCGATCCGCGCGTCGCGCTCGGCCTGCCGGGCCAACACGGCGGTGAAATCAATCCTGGACGGCGCCATCGGCGCGGCCAGGGCGGTTTCGATCTTGGACATTGGAAACTCCGGAATGAGGAAAGGGATCTGAACCCCGAGGCTCTCGCTCGTCCTCGTAGGCTCACATCCTCCCCTGCCCTTCTCTGACTCTTGGACGTCACGCCGCGACCTGCAGGGCGCGAGACGCGATGGCGCGCCAGAGCGGATCGACAAGACGGGCATCGAGAAGATCGGCGTGGTGGCGCAGCCGTCGCGCGAGGCCATATTCCTGCCAATCGGCCGCTCGTATGGCCTGCGCGCGGGTCTGGCTGGCCTCGGACACGACGGTGCGGGCTTCGGCCGCGCTCGTCACCGGGTGGCACCAGGCGACCGCGTAATCACTGGCGGCCCCGGCCAGAACGAGGCGGCCCTCCCGATCGAGGATTGCCAGGATGCGCGGAGCGTCTTCAGGTGTGATATCTTCGGCGTGAACGATTGCCCCCTGCATGGCCTCGGCCAGCGTGGCAAACCGCTCCAGTACCTTAGGGCGTGCATGCCCGGACATGAGAGCCGTGGGCGCATGGCAAGCCGTCGTGAGTGCGAACGGCAAGTCTTGATCTGCAAGAACGGTCAGGAGGCTCGGCGGCAAACCTGTTTTCTGCGTTTCTGGCTGAGCCTGGAAGGGAAGGTCGAACATGGGCATATCTCCGACGGTGCGGAAAGCCTCTCTCCCCGCTTCAAACCGTCAATGACCGAACCGCCGCCCTCTTCCTCGGAGGGGCGACGGCGGCAGGTTCGAAAGGCGCGTCAGAGCTTGCCGAGCGCCCGCAAGCTCAGCTCCGTCCCGGCGCCGACGATGATGTGGTCGTGCAACGTCAGGCCGAGGTACTTGCAGCCCTTCTGGATCTCCTTGGTCATGCTGAGATCGGCCTCGGACGGCGTTGGATCGCCCGATGGGTGGTTGTGGATCAGGATCAGGGCGCTGGCGTTCAGCATCAGCGCCCGCTTGATCACCTC
>JAUIBJ010000496.1 GCA_030428025.1 Alphaproteobacteria bacterium | reverse complement strand
ACCCGGCCGGGCACCAGCGTTTCCTGATCTCCGTCAGCCCCGGCACCGGCCCGCGCCGGGTGGGCCGGGTGATGCAGCGGCTTTGCGAGATCGAGACCTACAAGAGCATGTCGATGCTGGGCTTCTCCCGCGTGCGCGAGATGAACCCGCGGATGGGCGAATTGGAATCCCGGATGCGGCGGATGATCGGCGACATGACCGGGGGCGAGATGACCGCCGAGGAGACGCTGCCCGACCTGCTCGACATCTCTGCCGAACTGGAAGCGATGTCGGCGCAGGCCTCCTTCCGCTTTGGCGCGACCGAGGCCTATGAGAAGATCGTCACGCAGCGCATCTCGGTGCTGCGGGAGGAGCGGTTTCAGGGCCGCCAGACATTCGCCGAATTCATGCTGCGGCGCTACGATCCGGCGATGCGTACGGTGCGCTCGGCCAAGGACCGGCTGTTGGCGATGGCCGACCGGGCCCGCCGTGCGGGCGAGTTGCTGCGCACGCGGGTGGATGTGGAGCGCAGTGCCCAGAACCAGGCGCTTCTGGAAAGCATGGACAGGCGCGCCGCGATGCAGCTGCGCCTTCAGAAGACGGTCGAGGGGCTGAGCGTGGTGGCGATCAGCTATTACGCGGTGTCGCTGGCGGGCTACCTGCTCTATCCGCTGACCGATGTGCTGGGCGTCAGCAAGGGAATGATCACCGCGGCGGTGACCCTGCCGGTGGTCGTGGCGGTCTGGTGGATGGTACGGCGCATTCGCGAGCGGCTGCACTGACGCAGTTCAACTCCGGGAGTGGGAGAAACCGCCCCCTCCGCCCGCGCCGTCTGCCTCACTTCTGCCGGCGCTGGCGTACCCAGGCCGCCCAGCTGGCGTGATCGCCAGCGAAGGCGTTGAGGTCGACATCCCCCTCGATGCCCGCGACGATGCCGGTGCCGCTGTATTGCCAAAAGCTCCAGCTCTGCTTTGGATAGACCTGATCGAGTGTCTTGGCGACCGAGCGCAGCCAGAATTCCTCGCGCTTCATCCGGCCCAGATCGTTCTCGCGATAGAAGGCGGGTGTGGTGTAGATGATCGGCCGCTGCCCGTAATGCCGCTCCAGCCGGTCGAGGAAGGTCTTCATCGAGGCGCGCACCTCCGAGCCGGGCGGTCGTTTCTTGCAGGTGGGCGAGAGGTGGTTCCATTCCATGTCCAGCACCGGCGGCAGGGCGCCCTTGCCGCGCGGCACGTTGCGGATGTACCAGTTCGCCTGCGTCTTGGCATCGGTGCAGAAATAGTAGAAATGGTAAGCCCCGCGCAGCACGCCCGCGCGGTCGGCCTCGTGCCAGTTGGTCTTGAAGGAACTGTCCAGCAGGTCACCGCCCTCGGTCGCCTTGATGAAGGCGAAATTCACTCCAGCCTTGCGCGCGGCGCGCCAATCGATCTTGCCCTGGAACCGTGACACGTCGATCCCGTGCACCGGGTGCCTGTGCGGCGCACGGTGGCCGAAATCCACCGGGTCGCGGTCGCTGAAGCTGGCCGAACGGGTCGACAGAGCCGGCTCTTCCGACAGGGCCGGCGCGGCGAAACCCAGGGCCAGTGCAAGAGGGAAAACCAAGGTTGCAAGGCGGGGCATGTCAGCTCTCCTTTGCGCGCTCCGAAACGAAGGCCAGATTGTTGGCGGGCATCTCGACCACGTCCACGAGGGTCAGCCCTGACACATGCAGCCAGTCTATCACGTCGAAATCGTCCTTGTACCCGGTTTCGGGGTCGGCGGCGCGCAGGGCGGCATGAAACCGCGCATCGCCCTCGGACGTGGCCTCTCCGTCGCGCAGGAAGGGGCCGTAGAGCACGAAGCGGCCGCCGGGTACGAGCGCCTTTGGCACCTCGGAGATCAGTGTCTGCGCCTCGGGCGTGGAGACGAGATGCAACAGGTTCACCAACACCACCAGATCCTGGCCGGGATGCGCCGCGCCCCAGCCCGGAGTACAGGCGTCGAGCGCCACCGCCGGGTGCAGGTTCGCCAGGGATCTGGTCGCTGCCCAGGCGTCGATGCTTGCCCGGCGGTCTGGGTCGGGTTCTGTGGGCTGCCAGTCAAGCCCCGGGAAGGCCGTGGCGAAGGCCAGTACATGCTCTCCCGTGCCGCTGGCCAGTTCCAGCGCCCGGCCCTTGCGGGGGCCGTGATGGCGCAGAAGGTCGGTTATCGGCCCGACATTGCGTGCGGCGGAGGGCGCCGAGAGACGCGCACCGCCCTCGGGCGTGGCGGCGGAGGCGGTCTCGGCGGGCAGGTGGCGGCGGGGCATGGCTGGTCAAACCTTCCTGTCGGTGTCATTCCACCCTTAGGGCGGATTGTCCGACCCTGCAAATGCCTGCTTCGATGCGGTGGGTCCGTGGCCGTCTGCCTGTTGCCCCAAAAATATGGACAGGTTCAGTGCCATCCGATAAAGGATTTCAGGCCATTTCACTCAAAAGGGACAGTTCATGACGGATGGTAGCGCCAACGGTCATGCGACACCGAATTGGTTTGCGGCGCCGGGCGAAGGCGATTTTCTCGCCTGGTTTGCCCTGGTGTTCCTCATTCTGGCCATTTACGGCCTCATCGTCCTTTACGCGGCCTTCGATCGCTGGGCCGAAAGAAAGGCGCACGGCACGCCGCTGGCCAAGACCATTCCAACCTTGTTGCTGATCGCCCTTCTTTACGAGATCTTTCCGCTCGATCATTTCAGCCTGTTGCTGCCGCTCAGCGCGATCCTGATCGCAATCATGGCAGATTGGTCGCGCTTCCATCTCAATTCCGGTTCCGACACCGGCGAGCAGGAGCATCGCGTGACCCCGCAGGCGTCGGAAGACGATTTGCCAGAAAGCGGGCGCCAGAGTGTTTGAGCTTCTCTTAACGTCGTTTCCCGCGGTTATCCGGTATTTCCAGCTAAAGCGCCGGGGCGAACCGATCACCGTGTGGAACATGAAGACGGCCGTCTTTCTCTGGGCCGTGATGGCCTTCTTTCTGTTTCTGGCGATCTTCTACTTTCATCCCAAGTCCTATACCGGCCTGCTGCCGTTCAAGACCGTCTCGGTGGTGGCCCAGACCAGCGGGCCGGTGACCGAGGTGCATGTTGCCAACGGCCAGAAGGTCGCGGCGGGCGACCTCCTTTTCCGGATCGAGGACAGTGCGCAACGTGCGGCGCTGGCCCAGGCGGAGGCGGAGTTCGACAAGATCGCTGCGGCCGAAACCGAAGCGAAGGACAGCCTGGTCGTGGCACGTGCGGCCGTGGCCGAAGCCGAGGCCTCGCTCGACAAGCTCCGCAAGGACCTGGACAACGCGCAGACCCTCCTGGACCGCAATGTGGGCACCAAGGACAAGGTGCGCGATCTGGAAGCCTCGGTCGCGGTGGCCGAGGCCGAGTTGTCCGCTGCGCAGGCGCAGGCCGACCTGGCGGCATCGACTCTCGAACAGAGCATCCCGGCGCAGCGCAAGGTCGCCGAGGCGGCCGCCGAGAGCGCCAGGGTGGCGCTGGCGCAAACCGAAGTTCACTCCTTCACCGACGGGACAGTGACCCAGCTGAGCCTGAGCGTCGGCAGCCCGGCCTCGAAACTGATCCTCAGCCCTGCGATGGTGATCATCCCCGACCGCCCAGACGATGTGCCGCTCCGCTTCGTCGCCGGGTTTTC
>JAUIBJ010000495.1 GCA_030428025.1 Alphaproteobacteria bacterium | reverse complement strand
GGGCATTCCTTGGCAGGTCGACGATGAAGTCGGCGCGGAATTTCTCGCCCATCGGCTTGCAGAGGAAGGCGCCGGCCAGATCGTACCATTGCCCCGCTTCCAGTTGCAACCGCGCCCCGGGTGCGGCCGGGATATCCTTGCGCCTGTCGTTCTGCAGATTGGTAACGGCGATGAAGGGCTTGAGGATCGCACCGCCTGCGCCGCCCCGAGCCGCGATGACGAAGCTCGCCCCCAGGACGGGCCTGCCCTGTGGCTCGACCTTGAGATGCATCCGGACCCAGCCATCGCCGGGCGACGTCGTGAGGCGCAAAACGGGCGGGTCGGTCCCGCGCAGGAACTCGGCATCAACCGGAGGAACCTCGATCGACGGCTGCCATTCGATCGACAGGGCGTCGGTCAGCCGCACCGCGGATCCGGACCTGGAAAAGGTTTCTGTGCCGGACCAGTCAGTGTTCATGCATTCTGTCTCCAACCCGCCGGCGCCGGGCGAACCGCGGCGCCCGCGATGCGGTTCGGCAATGGCACGCCTTCACCTCTGGCATATCTTCGGGCCGGCGTGATACGGACGCGTTTTCGACATTCGCGACAAGGACAGGATCAGGCGATGTTTTCTTAGCAACAAGTCGCCCGGCAGTTCAATTGCCAATTCGTTCGTCGCGGCCGCCCGAACGTACCCGTACCGGTATCAAGGGACTTGGTGGCCAGAGGCCCGGCCTCTCCGCCCTCACCCTGCCCTGCTCATTCCTCGAGGCGCTTGAGAAGATACTTGCCGTAGTCATTCTTCTTCAGCGTCTGCGCCTGTTCGCGCAGGGTGTCTGCCCCGATCCACCCCTTGTCGAAGGCGATCTCTTCGGGGCAGCCGGTCTGCAGGCCCTGGCGTCTTTCCAGCGTGCGGACGAAATTCCCGGCGTCGAGCAGCGAGCCGTGGGTGCCGGTATCGAGCCACGCATAGCCGCGGCCCATGCGCTCGACCGACAGGATACCCTCGTTCAGGTACATCTCGAGCAGCGTGGTGATTTCCAGCTCGCCCCGCGCTGAAGGCTGCACTTCACGGGCCCGTCGGGGGGCGTCGCCATCAAGGAAATAGAGCCCGGTCACCGCGAAATTCGACGGCGGCACCTCGGGTTTCTCAATGATCTTGGTGGCCTGGCCCTGCTTGTCGAAGCCGACCACGCCATAGCGTTCGGGGTCGGATACCCGGTAGCCGAAGACGGTGCCGCCTGTTTTCTGTTCGTCGGCCCGCGCCAGAAGTTGCGACAGGCCATGGCCGAAGAAGATGTTGTCGCCCAGCACCATCGCCGAGGGGGCGCCGTCCAGGAATTCCTCGGCCAGAAGATAGGCCTGGGCAAGACCGTCGGGGCTGGGCTGGACGATATAGGTGAAGGACATGCCCCACTGACTGCCATCTCCCAGAAGCTGTTGAAACGACGCCTGATCGCGCGGGGTGGTGATGATGGCCACCTCGCGGATTCCGGTGAGCATCAGCACCGAAATGGGATAATACACCATCGGTTTGTCGTAGATAGGCAGAAGCTGCTTGGACACACCGATGGTGATCGGATAGAGGCGCGTGCCCGAGCCGCCGGCGAGGATAATTCCTTTGCGCGATTGTGACATGAAACGTCACTCCTTTGTCTTGAGTAATGAGGAAAATAACGGTGCCGTTGCGCCGGCCCGGGCGAAGCGACGCGTCGGGTGCGGAGGGCGCAGGTTATCGGCGCGTGCGTCACCGACGGCCAAAATCGGGGCGCTGGTTGCCCCCGGATCGACCGTCAGCCCGTGCGGATGCCGTGAATGCCGCCTGTTCATGTCACGCCGACAGTTCCGCCAACACGCGGCCAAGGCTTTCGCGCCAGTCCGGGCGCGCGACGCCGAACCGCTCTTCGAGCGTCGTGCAGTCCAGGCGGGAGTTTTTCGGCCGCGTCGCGGTTGTGGGGTATTCGGAAGATGGTATCCCCTCGACAGAGACCTCCAGACCGGCCCGGGAAAAAATCTCGCGTGCGAAATCAGCCCAACTCGCATCGGGCGCTCCGGAGAAATGATAAACACCGCTGCGATCCGGCGAGGCGAGCAGACCACGGGCAACTGTCAGGCAGGCGCGGGCGATGTCGCCCGCCTCGGTCGGGCCGCCGATCTGGTCCTCCACGATCCTCAGATGGTCGGTCTTCCCGGCCAGCCGCAACATTGTCTTGACGAAATTGTTGCCGTGAGCCGAAAAGACCCAAGAGGTGCGCAATATGGCATGCGGACCTTCTGCTGCGGCGATGCCCCGCTCGCCGGCCAGCTTGCTGCGGCCATAGGCGCCCAGCGGCCCCGTGCCGTCGTCGGGGCGCCAGGGCCGCGTGCCGCTGCCGTCGAAGACATAGTCGGTGGAGATATGGACGAAGGGCAGGCGCCGCCCGGCCGCCGCCCGCGCCATGGCCGCGGGGGCATCGCCGTTGATCACCGTGGCCAGCGCCTCTTCCTCTTCGGCCTTGTCCACCGCCGTGTAGGCGGCGGCATTGATCACGGCATCGGCGTTGGTCTCGCGCAGGATCGCGGCACAGGCCTCGGGCTCGGTCAGGTTCGCCTGCGTCCGGTCGAGGCAGATCACCTCGTCACCGCCGATCCGCGCCAACTCGGTGGCCACCTGTCCCGTCTTGCCGAAGACCAGAACCTTCATGCCTAGCCCACCTTGCCGAGCCGTTCTCCGACGCCCGCGCGGCCCTGCAACTTGCGCCACCAGTCCTCGTTGTCGAGATACCACTGCACGGTCCGGGCCAGCCCCTGTTCCAGCGTCACCGACGGCCGCCAGCCCAGTTCCTCGCGGATGCGGGTCGGGTCGATGGCATAGCGCAGGTCGTGGCCCGGGCGGTCCTCGACGAAGGTGATCAGATCGGCATACTGTCCGCCCCCGGCGCGCGGCCGCTTCTCGTCGAGAATGGCGCAGAGCCGGCGGACGATGTCGATATTTGTGGCCTCGTTCTCGCCACCGATATTGTAGGAACGGCCCAGCCGGCCCTTTTCCAGCACCGTCAGCAATGCATCGGCATGGTCTTCCACAAACAGCCAGTCGCGCACATTCTCGCCCTTGCCGTAGATGGGCAGCGGCTTTCCGGCAAGCGCATTGAGGATGATGACCGGGATCAGCTTTTCGGGGAAGTGATAGGGGCCGTAATTGTTCGAGCAGTTCGACAGCACCACCGGCAGACCATAGGTCTCGTGCCAGGCGCGAACGAGGTGATCGGAGGCCGCCTTCGACGCCGAATAGGGCGAGCGGGGGTCATAGGGCGTGTCTTCGGTGAACTTGCCGGTTGGCCCCAGAGAGCCGAACACCTCGTCGGTCGAGATGTGATGGAACCGGAAGCCCTCGGGCCGGCCCTTCCCGACCCAGTACTTCCGGGCGGCTTCCAGCAGGGTGTAGGTTCCCGTCACGTTGGTTTCGATGAAGGTTCCCGGCCCGTCGATCGACCGGTCCACATGGCTTTCCGCGGCCAGATGCATCACCGCGTCCGGCTGATGGGTGGAAAACACACGGTCCAGCGCCGCCGCATCGCGGATATCCACCTCCTCGAAGGCGTAGAGCGGGCTGTCAGCCACATCCGCCACGTTGTCGAGACAGGCGGCATAGGTCAGCGCGTCGAGATTGACCACCTCGTGCC
>JAUIBJ010000494.1 GCA_030428025.1 Alphaproteobacteria bacterium | reverse complement strand
GGTTCGGCTCGCCCACGATCTGCATCATGTCGGGCGCGTTGCCGCCGCCGGCGCCTTCGCAGTGGTAGATATGCATGACCCGGCCGTTGATCGCGGCGATCGTGTCTTCGTAATATCCGGTTTCGTTCAGCGTATCGGCGTGGATCTGGACCTGAAAGTCATACTCGTCCGCCAGTTCCATCGTGGTGTGGATGGCCGCCGGCGAGGAGGACCAGTCCTCGTGAATCTTGAGCCCCGTTGCGCCGGCGAGGATCTGCTCGACCAGCGACCCCTTGGCCGCCGCATTGCCCTTGCCGAAATTGCCGAAATTCAGGGGAAAGTCGGCCATCGCCTCCAGCATGCGCTGCAGGTTGAAGACACCGGGGCATTCGATCCCCACTGTCTTCGGCCCGGAACCGCCGCCGATCACTGTGGTGAAGCCGGCGTTCTGGTATTCGTAAAGCTGCTGGACGGAATCGAAATGCGGGTGAATGTCGACGAAGCCCGGCGTCACGATCAGTCCTTCAACCGACAGGATGTCGGTGTTGGGGGAAATGATCAGGCCCGGCGTGATGTTCATCGTGTCCGGGTTGCCGGCCTTGCCGACGCCCACGATCTTGCCGTCGAGCACGCCGATATCGGCCTTGATGCAGCCCAGGATCGGGTCGAGGATGATCGCGTTGGTGATGACCATGTCCAGCCCGCCATCGGACTGCTTCCATTTCGAGGCCTGTCCCATGCCGTCGCGGATGGTCTTGCCGCCGCCGAAGACGAGCTCGTCGCCATAGGTGGTCAGGTCGTCTTCGATTTCCGCGACGAGGCCGGTATCGGCGAGGTGGATCCTGTCCCCCTTCGTCGGTCCGTATTGGGCCGCATAGTCCGGACGGGCAATCTTGATGCTCATTTCATACTCTCCTGTTGCGGAGCCAGCACATCAGCGCGGCCGTTCGGGCGCGCCGGACGGGCGGGTCATTTCTTTGCGTATTTGCTGTCGGGCGACGGCTTAACCGGATAGGCTTCGCCTTCGAAGCAGTACCCCTCGGCCCGAAGCCGGCGCATGGTCTGTTGCTTGATGATGTCCGAACGCAGCGAGCCGTTGGTCATGTTGTTCATGCCATAGGCCACCTGCCGGCCCACATAGGTGGTTATCTGTACCTTGCGGCTCTGCCCCGGCTCGAAGCGGATGGCGGTACCCGAGGCAACGTCGAGCCTGTAGCCGAAGGCGGCCTCGCGGTCGAAGGCCATCGCCTTGTTACATTCGGCCAGATGATAATGCGCGCCGATCTGGATCGGGCGGTCGCCGGTATTGACCATCACGATTTCCTTGGTCGGCCGGCCCTGGTTGATTTCGATATCGCCTTCGGCAAAGTCGATTTTCCCGCAGCTGTGCCCTTCGCCCACGTCGAAGGCCTCGTCGGGAACGATGGATTTCGGCAGCGGGGGCGGGGACCAGAATTTCTTGTCAGCCATTTTTTCCCTCGTGGTTCTATATGTTCAGTCGCGAATAGGTTTCATGACGGTGACCAGCTTGGTTCCATCGGGAAACTGCGCCTCGACCTGAAGGATCTTCATCATGTCGGCGACACCGTCCATTACATGTTCCTTCTTCAGGATCGTGGCGCCGTATTCCATCATGTCGGTCAGCATCGGGATGCTGCCTTCGCGCGCCCGTTCCAGGATTTCATCGCAGATGACGGCCGCGGCTTCCGGGTAGTTGAGTTTCATACCCCGCTCCAGCCGGCGGCGCGACATCTCTGCCGCGGTCCAGATCTGAAGCCGCTCTTCTTCTCTCAGTGTCAGATGCATTTTCGGGTCGTCCCCCTTATGGTTCGAAGGAGGAAGCGGAGCGCTCCGCTTCCCTCACGCGGAAGTCTTCGGAATGGTGACGTTCGTTCGACGGTCCGCACGGGTCGGTTTCGGCCGATCCGTCCAGGCCCGAACACGGCCTTCGCCATGCTCAGAAACGGTATCGCGGCACCCGGTTTCCGAGTGTTTCGAGTTCACCAAAAAACGCGGTTTCCGCATATCCCCCGAAGTGGGCTACACATTTGGGTAGGCGCCGCGGCGGCCTGTGGGAACCGGCCTGCCGCATGGGCTCGGCCCCGATCCCAGAGCACGAAGCCGCCGAAGATTCGTCATCCCTGACGGGTGAAGCGCCTGCCCGGAGCCCGAAAACCATTCCGAAAGCGGGCAGGAAATGATCAATTTGTTCAGGGATCGCCGAATTTTCGTGAATCGACGGCAGTCCCCTTCTCGGTTATTTGCGCGGACGGCCAATTGGGGTACAGTTGTAAACAGTCAGCACTGTACTGACATCGGAAGATGGGCAAGAACAATGACTGCCGCCAGCGATAAACTTGGTGAGTTGCTCGCAAAAACCAACAACTTCGAGGAAAGCCTGGACGCGCTTTTCGAGGTCGTCTCCGAGCTTGGGTTCACTCAGGTTCTCTACGCCCGGCAAAGGATGAAACCGCGTATCGGCGAGGACCGCTGGGTTCCGCTGCGGCTCAACGTGCGCAACTTCCCGAAGAACTGGGAAGGCACCTGGCGCCAGTTCGAAGAGCATGACCCCTATTATCATGCCTGCTTCAACGGGACCCTGCCCTTCGACTGGAGAAACGTGCAGAACAGCGATACGCTGAATCCCATAGAGAAAAAGGCCTGGAAGTATCTGGCCGATTTCGGGCTGACGCGCGGGATGACCATTCCGCTGCACCTTCCGGACAACAAGTTTGCGGTAGTCAGCGCGATCGTCGACCGTCCGAACGCGAACTGGACCGAGATCTACGAAAACAATTACGAAACCATGTTCACCCTCACGCATGTCTTCAACGACTGGCTGGAGGAGCGCAAGTTCGTGGATCAGGTCGAAACCGCGAAATGCACCATTCTCAGCCCGCGCGAACAGGAATGCCTGTGCTGGGCGGCCAGGGGGAAGACCTCTCCGGAAATCGCGATGATCCTGGACCGGTCGGTCGATACCGTGCGCCTGCACATCAAGAACGCGATGCTGAAACTGGATGCCAGCACCCGGACGCATGCGGTGGCGAAGGCGGTTCAGTTCGGTGTCCTGGAGGCCGACCAGCTATCCGCCTGAGCGCCGCTGCCGACGCGCCCCCCTTCTCAAAGTCTGAGCGGAGTGTCTAGATGGCGAGGTACTTTTTCGCTACCGCCGGGTCGCTCAGCGCCTCTGGTGCAATTTCGTCGACCACCAGCCCCTTGTCGATCACGATGCAGCGGTCGGCGCTGGCCTGGATCAGGTCGAGGTTTTGTTCGACGATGATCACGGTCAACCCGTGCTCGTCCCGGATACGCGGAATGATCTCTCCGATGGCGTGAACGATGTTCGGCTGGATCCCTTCCGAGGGCTCGTCCAGCAGGATGATGTCCGGGTTGCCGATCAGGATCCGGCCGATCGAAAGCTGCTGTTGCTCTCCGCCCGACATTGTGCCGGCGACCTGGTTGAGCCGCTCCCGAAGCACCGGGAAGAACCCGTAGACCCGGTCGTAATTCGTTTGCTGCGGCCGGCCGCCGACCAGCTTGCCCATGCGCAGGTTCTCGGCAACGGTCAGACCATTGAACAGCCCCCTGCCCTGCGGCACATAGCCGATCCCCTTCTGCGCGCGCGTCGCTTCGGGCAGTTTCTGGATCTCCTGACCGTTCAGCGTG
>JAUIBJ010000493.1 GCA_030428025.1 Alphaproteobacteria bacterium | reverse complement strand
GGGGCCGAAGAGCAAGACGCTCGCCTACGAATACGGCCGCTTCACGGCGGCCTGCCTGAAGGGCGAGGGCGCGCGCCTGCCCCGGATCACGCCGACCCGCCCGATCAACGAGGCCTATGTCAAGCCGATGGCCGCGGCGATGCTGCGGGCGCTTTAGGGGGACGGTTTGTAGAGAGGCGCCTCAACTGCCATGCGCCGCCTTGCTGTCCTCCGGCGCCTCGGCGCGCTCGAACATGCCGTAGTCGCGCAGCACATGCGCCACCCGCAGCCGGTAATCGGCAAAGACGCCCGCGCGCCCCTTCTCCTGCGCCCGGCGATGCGCGGCAAGCTGGCGCCACTCCTCCACCGCCGCCTCGCTTTCCCAGAAGGAAATCGACAGAAGCTTGTCGGGGTCGGTCAGGCTCTGGAACCGCTCCACCGAGATGAACCCGTCGATCTTTTCGGCCAGGGGCCGCATGGCCGCGGCGATGTCGAGATAATGCTCCTTCTCGCCCCGGGCCGGGATGACTTCGAAAATGATGGCGATCATGGTGGCTTCACCCCGTCTAGCGGCGCAACCATGCCAGATTGCGCTGCGTTTAGGTCCAGTATAATTTGCCGGCATGGCCATTTCTGTCGAGACCTTTTTCCTCAACCCCGAGGCGCAGGGCACGCTGCAGGCGCAGATCCAGCAGATGATCGCGCAGGGCATCCTGACAGGACGGTTCCGAAAGGGGGAAAAGCTGCCCAGTTCGCGCAAGCTGGCCCGGCATCTGGGGGTCAGCCGAATCACCGTGACGCTGGCCTATACCGAGCTTCAGGCCTCGGATTATCTGGAGAGCCGCGACCGCTCGGGCTATTTCGTTTCGCCCAACGCCCCCGAACCGCCGCATTTTGCCGCGCATCATCCGCGCCGCGACAATATCGACTGGTCCCGCGCGCTGGGGCGCCGGTTCACCGGCGGGGCCACACCGGAAAAGCCGCAGGACTGGTCGCGCTACCGCTTTCCCTTCATCTATGGCCAGACCGACCCGTCGCTGTTCGATCATGCCAACTGGCGCCATTGCGCGCTCAGGGCGCTGGGGCAGAAGGATTTCCAGGCGCTGACCACCGATTACTACGATCACGACGACCCGCAGCTCATTGAATTCATTGCCCGCCATACCCTGCCTCGGCGCGGCATCCTTGCGCGACCGGGGGAGATTCTCGTGACGATGGGGGCGCAGAACGCCCTGTGGCTGACCGCACAGGTTCTGCTGACCCAGCGGCGAACTGCGGTGGCAGAAGAACCCTGTTACCACGCGCTGCGCGATATTCTGACCCAGTCGCGCTGTCATCTTGCCCCCGTGCCGGTGGACACCAACGGGCTGCCGCCGGACAGGTTGCCGGAGCATGCGGATGTGATCTTCACGACTCCCAGCCACCAGTCGCCCACCAATGCGACGATGCCGATGGACCGCCGCAAGGCGCTTCTGGCCCGCGCGGCGCAGATGGAGGCGCTGATCGTCGAGGACGATTACGAATTCGAGATGTCCTTTCTGCGCGCCCCGCTTCCGGCACTCAAATCGCTCGATACGGACGGGCGGGTGATCTATGTTGGCAGTTTCTCCAAGTCGATCTTTCCGGGGCTCAGGCTGGGCTATCTGGTGGGGCCGGAACCGTTCATCCGCGAGGCCCGCGCGCTGCGGGCCAGCGTGCTGCGGCATCCGCCGGGCCATATCCAGCGCACCGCCGCCTATTTCCTCAGCCTTGGCCATTACGACAGCCTGATCCGCCGGATGGGCAAGGTGTTTGCCGAGCGCCGCAAGGTGATGGAGGGGGCGCTGGGCGAGCACGGGCTGGGCATCGCTGGGCGCGGCGTCTTCGGCGGCAGTTCGATCTGGATGCATGCGCCCGACACAGTGGATACCGAGCGGCTCGACATGCGTCTGCGCGAGAAAGGCGTTCTCATCGAACCGGGTCGGCCTTTCTTTCATGCCGCGGACCCGCCGCGCAACTTCTACCGCTTGGCCTATTCCTCGATCCCGTCCGAGCGGATTCCCGAAGGGATCGCGCTTCTGGCGGAAGAGTTGTGTGCGCTGCCCTGACTGGCGCTAGTATGGCGTTGAAACTGGCCCTACTGCCGCCCCGCCCCCTGCCGTAATTTCACCTTCGATCGGCCCACCCGCCTGCCGAAACCTCCAGGAGACGCGACCCATGAAAATGACGACCGAAGAAGCTTTTGTGAAGACCCTTCAGATGCACGGAATCCAGCATGCCTTCGGCATCATCGGTTCGGCCATGATGCCGATCTCCGACATCTTTCCCAAGGCGGGCATCACCTTCTGGGATTGCGCGCATGAGGGCTCGGCGGGGATGATGGCCGATGGCTATACCCGCGCGACCGGCAAGATGAGCATGATGATCGCCCAGAACGGCCCCGGCATCACCAATTTCGTGACCGCCGTGAAAACCGCCTACTGGAACCACACGCCGCTTCTGCTGATCACGCCCCAGGCCGCGAACAAGACCATCGGCCAGGGCGGGTTCCAGGAGGTCGAGCAGATGAAGCTGTTCGAGGACATGGTCGCCTATCAGGAAGAGCTGCGCGACCCGATCCGCGTGGCCGAGGTGCTGAACCGGGTGATCCTGAAGGCCAAGCGCGCCTCGGCGCCGGCACAGATGAACATCCCGCGGGACATGTGGACCCAGGTGGTGGATATCGACCTGCCGCAGATCGTTCAGTTCGAACGCCCTTCGGGCGGGGCGGAGTCGCTCGACCGCGCGGCGGAGATGCTGAGCCAGGCGGAGTTCCCGGTGATCCTCAACGGTGCCGGCGTGGTTCTTGCGGGGGGCATCGACGCCTCCAAGGCACTGGCCGAACGGCTGGATGCACCTGTCTGCGTAGGCTACCAGCATAACGACGCCTTCCCCGGCTCGCATCCGCTGTTCGCGGGGCCCCTGGGCTATAACGGCTCGAAGGCGGGAATGGAGCTGATTTCCCAGGCCGATGTGGTGCTGGCGCTTGGCACGCGCCTCAACCCGTTCTCGACCCTGCCGGGCTATGGCATCGACTATTGGCCGAAGGAGGCCAGGATCATTCAGGTGGACCTGAACCCCGACCGGATCGGCCTGACCAAGCCGGTGTCGGTGGGAATCGTGGGCGATGCGAAGAAGGTGGCCGAGGGCATCCTCGCGCGGCTGACGGACACCGCCGGCGACAAGGGCCGCGACGAGCGGAAGGCGCTCATCGCCAAGACGAAATCGGCCTGGGCGCAGGAACTTTCCAGCATGGATCACGAGGACGATGACCCCGGCACCACCTGGAACGAGCGGGCGCGCAAGGACAAGCCCGACTGGATGAGCCCGCGCATGGCCTGGCGTGCGATTCAGGCGGCGCTGCCGAAAGAGGCGATCATCTCCTCCGACATCGGCAACAACTGCGCCATCGGCAACGCCTATCCCAGCTTCGAGCAGGGGCGCAAATACCTCGCGCCCGGCCTGTTCGGTCCCTGCGGTTACGGTCTGCCCTCGGTGATGGGCGCCAAGATCGGCTGCCCGGACGTGCCGGTGGTGGGTTTCGCCGGCGACGGCGCCTTCGGCATCGCCGTCAACGAACTCACCGCCATCGGGCGCGAGGAATGGCCGGCGATGACGCAGATCGTCTTCCGCAACTATCAGTGGGGCGCTGAAA
>JAUIBJ010000492.1 GCA_030428025.1 Alphaproteobacteria bacterium | reverse complement strand
CATCAGGGCGGGCAGGGCGTCGGGGGCCACCTCGCCGGGAAAGAGGATGCGGTCTGTCAGCCCGGCGGCGGCGATCTGGGCGCGGAGCGTGGCCAGGAACGCCCTGTCGGATTTCGCCGCCCGCCCGATCACCAGTGCGGTAAGGCCCGGACGGGATGGGAGAAGGTCGATCATCGCGCCGACGAAACGGTCGGTGCCCTTCTCGGGCCGGATTCGGCCGATGGTGGCCACGCCTTGCGTGCCGGGAAAGCCCGTGGCGCGCCAGGCCGCGGCGCGGTCGGGGGCGGGCGTAAAGCGAGCGGTATCGACCCCGTGAGGCACCACGGCGCGGACATGCGGGACGAAGCTCGCCGCCCTTTCGGTGGTGGCGATCACCGCGTCCATGCGGGAAATCAACCAGCGGGGAAAGGTCGAATGCCGCCGGATCGCGGCGGAGGTAAAGACGATGCGGACGGGCAGGCGGAGGATGTCGCGCGCCCAGAGGGCCGCACGCATTTCCGTGTTGCGGCGTACATGCCAGAGGGTGAAGGGCCGCTTCTCCGGCGGCTCGCGGGACAGGCGCAGCGCCTCTCTTCGCGAGACGGGATCGGGGCAGCCGGGCAGGGGGTGACCCGCCAGAACCATGTCGTAGCGCCCCGCCTGCTGGCGCACCACGCCCGCCGCCGTGGCCGAGACGCCGGTGAAATTGCGGTTGAAATTGGTGACGATCAACTCTGGCACGGCCTGCGGTCCTTCCCGGGCTTCTGCCTAGCCCAGCCCGAGCGCCTTGGAAAGCGCCAGCGCGACGTCGTCGAGCCCGTCGTTCTGGGCTTCCGCGAAGGCGCGGGCCTTTTCGCGCATCGCGGCAAGCCGAACGGCATCCTCCAGAAGCCCGGTGACGGTGGTGCCAAGCGTGTCCGCCGCCACCGCCTCTGCCGCGCCGGCTGCGTCGAGCGCCGGATATGTCTGGGCGAAATTGGCATGAAGCGGCCCGTGCAGGATGGCCGAGCCCGCATGCGCCGGCTCATAGGGGTTGTGCCCCCCAACCGGCGTGAACGAGCCGCAGAGACAGGTGAGAGGCGCGAGGGCGTACCAGAGCCCGGTCTCGCCCAGCGTATCGGCGAGATAGATCTGGCAGTCGACCGTGACCGTGCCGCCGGTGGACCGGCGGGCATGGCTCAGCCCCTCCGCTTCGATCAGCCGCGCGATGGTCTCGGCGCGCTCGGGGTGGCGGGGCACGAGGATGAGCAGCGCCTCTGGGTGGCGGCGCAGAACCTCGGTTTGCGCGGCGATCACGATCTCGTCCTCGCCCGGATGGGTGGAGCTGGCAAGCCACATCGGTCGCGCGCCGAGCGCCGCGCGGATCTCCTCCAGTGCCGCCGCGTCCACGGGAAGTTCGCCCGACAGGGATTTGAGATTCATACCTTTTTCGGCATTTTCAAGTCCCAGCTCCCGAAGCCGTGCGGCGGTGGCGTCATCCTGACAATGGATCATCCTGAAATGGCTCAGCAGAAACCGTGCCGTGGCCGGAAACCGCTTCCAGTTTCGCGCTGAACTTTCGGAGATTCGGGCGTTGACCAAGGCCATCGGCACCCCGGCCGCGCCGGTTTGCATCAGCATCTGCGGCCAGAGCTCGCTTTCCACAAAGACCGCCGCGTCAGGGCGCCAATGGGCCAGAAACCGGGCCGTGGCGCGCGTGGAATCGAGCGGGGCGAACTGGTGGATGCTGCGCGGCGGCAGGCGCCCCGCCACGATCTGGGCCGAGGTGGCCGTGCCCGAGGTCAGCAGGAAGGACAGGTCGGGATGCCTTTCGCCCAGATGGGCGATGAGCCGAAGGACCGACAGGCTTTCACCGACCGAGGCCGCGTGGAACCAAAGCAGGCGCCCTTCGGGCCGCGGCGCCGTCGCATGGCCATTACGCTCCTTCAGGCGGCCGTCGGGGATGCCCTGTGCCTCGAGTTTGCGCGCCACCCGTCGATAGGCAAGCGGCGCGATCAGGTTTGCCGCGCCACGGTAGAGCCTGACAGGCAGCGGGGGGCCCCGCATCAGCCGCCGGTATGGCTCATGTGCCGCGACATCTGCCCGGCTACCTGCTGGCGGGAATAGTCGAAATCATGGCCCTTGGGCTTGCGGGAAATCGCCGCTCGGATCGCCGCTTCCAGCGGGGCGTCATCGCCCGGATTGTTGCGCAGCGGCGCGCGCAGGTCGGCCATGTCTTCCTGACCGAGGCACATGTACAATTCGCCCGTGCAGGTCAGCCGTACGCGGTTGCAGCTTTCGCAGAAATTATGGGTCAGCGGCGTGATGAAGCCGATCTTCTGGCCGGTTTCCTCCAGACGGACATAGCGCGCGGGCCCGCCGGTGCGCTCGGTGAGCTCGGTCAGGCTGTATTGCTCGGCCAGCCGGGCGCGCAGATCGGTGAGCTTCCAATACTGGTCGAGCCGGTTCTCGTTGCCCAGATCGCCCATCGGCATGACCTCGATGAAGGTCAGGTCCATGTCGCGGGAGGCGCACCAATGAACCAGATCGAACAGCTCCTCTTCGTTGAAGCCCTTCAGCGCCACGGTGTTGATCTTGACCCGAAGTCCCGCCTTCTGCGCCGCGTCGATGCCGCGCAAGACCTGGGGCAGGCGGCCCCAGCGGGTGATGTCGGCAAACTTCTTCTCGTCCAGCGTGTCGAGCGAGATGTTCACCCGCCGCACGCCGGCGGCATAGAGCTGATCGGCGAAGCGTTCGAGTTGAGAGCCGTTGGTGGTCAGCGTCAGCTCGCGCAGCGCGCCGCTGTCCAGATGGCGGGTCATGGCGTTGAAAAACGTCATGATGTCGCGCCGCACCAGCGGCTCGCCCCCGGTGATGCGCAGCTTTTCCACGCCCAGCCGGATGAAGGTGGAACACATCCGGTCCAGCTCTTCCAGCGTCAGAAGCTCCTTCTTCGGCAGGAAGGTCATGTTCTCCGCCATGCAATAGACGCAGCGGAAATCGCAGCGGTCGGTGACGGAGACGCGCAAGTAGGATATGGCGCGCTGGAACGGGTCGATCAAAGGGGCTGTCATGGGCGCAAAGGTAAGGCCTGGCGCCCGGGCAGACAAGGGCATAGTCGGTTCCCGGGACGGATTGATGGGTGCGGGATTGGCGCGTAAGGTGTCGCCATGACACGGGCATTGCTGATCCTGTCGCTGGGCCTGATCGTGCCGGGCTGTTCGCTCTCCGAAGGGGGGCTTTTCGGCACGCGAACAGACAAGCCGGCGCAGGAGGAAGAGGCCGCGCCCGCGCCGCTTGCCGAACGGGTGGCAGAGGCCCCGCCGGCTTCGGGCGCGAACACCGCCGACACACTTGACACGACCAGCGAGGAGGACCGCGCCCGCGCCGTGGCCGAGGCCCGCCCGGGCGAGGGCGAAACCGATCTGGGGATGACCATCGCCTCGCTGGGCGCGGTGAGCGAGCCGGGCATCTGGCTCAAGACGCCCTTGGTGACCGAGCCGGGGCGCGGTCGGGTGGAGTATGCCGAAAAGGGCACGGCTGTATCGGTCGACCTCATCCCTCTGGGGGGCGAGCCCGGTGCCGGCAGCCGGATTTCGCTGGCGGCGATGCGGCTGATCGAGGCCGATCTGACCGATTTGCCGGAATTGCGGGTCTTCCGGACGGAGTGAGCAGGGCCTGCGCCCTAGTTTTTGAGGTATTTCGAC
>JAUIBJ010000491.1 GCA_030428025.1 Alphaproteobacteria bacterium | reverse complement strand
TTTTTTCTCCCATATGGTGATTTTTATCACCGATGCAGAAAATTGTTAACCATATACGGAATGTTCTGCTGACATTTTGTGACGTAACAATTCTGTGATCAGAAAACTCAAGGAGTACGGTATGGAGACGCGAGCGCGTTCGCTTGTGAAGGCTGTCCTGTGGAATGTCATCGGGCTGGCGGTGATGACCCTGGTGGGGCTGGCGATGACCGGATCGGCCGCCATCGGCGGGGCCATGGCGGCGATCAACACAGCAATCGGGCTGAGCACCTATTTCCTTTACGAACGCGTCTGGTCGCAGGTTGAATGGGGGCGAGCCAATGGCTGATGCGCGCGCCCAAGCCGCCGGCGGCGTCGAATGGCCCACGCTCGCCCTGCTTCTGGCCACATATGCCGGCTGGGCGGTGGCTACCACATGGGCGGCGGCGCTGTGGCTGCCGGCGGGGATCGCGCTGGCGGTGCTGGTCATCGCGCTGCATTCCTCGCTCACCCACGAGGTGCTGCACGGCCACCCCTTCCGCACCGAAGGGCTGAACGAGGCCACGGTCTTCCTTTGCCTCGGCCTCTTCGTGCCCTACCGGCGCTTCCGCGACCTGCACCTCGCGCATCATGTCGATTCGATCCTGACCGATCCCTATGACGACCCCGAATCCAATTACATGGACCCCTCCGCCTGGGAGCGGCTGCCGGTCTGGGGGCAGGCCGTGCTGCGGCTCAACAACACGCTGGCGGGGCGGATGTTGCTGGGCCCTGCGATCGGCCTGGCGATCTTCCTGCGCGACGACTGGCGGGCGATCAGCCGGGGCGACCGGCAGGTGCTGAACGCCTGGCTGCTGCACATTCCCGGCATCCTGCCGGTGTTGGCCTGGGTGATCTGGGCGCCGATGCCGCTCTGGGCCTATCTGGTGGCCGCCTATGCAGGTTTCTCGATCCTCAAGATTCGCACCTTTCTGGAACACCGGGCGCATGAACGCGCCAGCGGGCGCACGGTGGTGATCGAGGATCGCGGGCCGCTGGCCTTCATATTCCTCAACAACAACCTGCATGTGGTCCACCACATGCACCCCAAGGCGCCTTGGTACAGGCTGCCGGAACTCTGGGCCAAGAACCGCGAAAAATATCTCGCGCGGAATCATGGCTACTACTACCGCTCCTATGCCGAGATCTTCGCGCGGCATTTCCTGAAGCCGAAGGATCCTGTGCCGCATCCGCTCTGGCCCGACCCGTCGCGGAAACCGACCTACCCGGCGGAATAGCCGGGAAAAGGGGGCGAAGGCCCCCTTTTTCATGTGAGCGGGCGGGCCGATCTGGCCTTCGCCGGCGCCGCAGGGCATAGGCTCCGGTCATGGAAGCCTGGATCCTCCTCTCCATCGCTGCCGCCGCGTTCCAGACGCTGCGCTTCATGCTGCAGAAATCGCTCAGCATGGGCACGCTCTCGGCGGCCGGGGCGACCTTTGCGCGGTTCGCCTATTCCGCGCCCTTCGCGTTCCTGCTGGCGGCGGGCTATACCGGCTGGCAGGGCGACGGCCTGCCGACGCTGGGGCCGGCCTTCTGGGCCTTCACCGTCACCGGCGGGCTGGCGCAGATCCTCGCCACCTGGTGCGTGGTGGCCCTCTTTGCCGAGCGTAATTTCGCCGTTGGCATAACCTTCAAGAAGACCGAGGTGATCCAGACGGCGCTGGTGGGCCTTCTGGTGCTCGGCGACCGGATCAGCCTGGCCGGGTGGGTGGCCATCGTATTGGGGCTGTTCGGGGTTCTGGTGCTGTCGGACGCGCCGGTGCCGGGCGGCGGGCTGCTGCGACGGCTGAGGAACCGGGCGGCGGGGCTGGGGCTGGCTTCGGGGGCGCTTTTCGCGATCTCGGCCGTGGCCTATCGCGGTGCCACGCTGGAGGTGGCGAGCCCCGATCCGTTCCTGCGCGCGGTCGTCTCGATCTCGGCGGTGACGCTGTCGCAGACGCTGGGCATGGCCATATGGCTGGCGTGGCGCGACCGGGGGGAACTGGAACGGGTATGGGCAGCGCGGGGCCGCGCCGTCTGGATGGGGGCGGCGAGCCTTGGTGGCTCGGTCGGCTGGTTCACCGCCTTCACGCTGCAGAACGCGGCCTATGTCTTTGCGGTGGGCCAGATCGAGGTGATCTTCTCGCTCATCGCGTCGGTGCTGTTCTTTCGCGAAACCGTCTCGCGGCGCGAATTGACGGGCATCGCGCTTCTGACGGCGAGCATCCTGTTTCTGGTGTTGCTGGGATAGGCCGATCTTATTCGGTCGGCAGTTTTCCGTGAAGCCGCAGAAACAGGCTCTCCTCGTCGTCGTTCTTGAAGAACGGGATCGAGGGCGGCGGAGCCAGGTCGCGGGCGCGGGCCTCGATCTCGGCCAGAACCACCTCGGTGATGAAGGGCAGGTCGAGCGCGCGGGCCTCGGCCAGAGGAACCCACCGAAGATGCGACAGCTCTTCCGAGGCGGCCGAGAAATCATCGAGGTCGCCCACGATCTCGGAAGCATCGACCAGAAAGAACCGCGCATCGAACCGGCGCGGCCGGCCGGGCGGCGTCAGCGCACGGAAGATGAACTGCATGCCGCGCGCCGTGGGCACATGGCCCGTGGCGGCGAAGCTGGCCCAGTCGGGATGCGGCGGGCCGGGCCATTGGCCGGGTTCGCCCAGCAGAAGGCCCGTCTCCTCCCACAGCTCGCGCACCGCGGCCCCGGCCAGTGCGTGCGAGATGTCGCGCGGGGCCTCGTCGAGCAGCCGGTCGCGGCACAGATCGGAAAGCGGCGTGGCCAGCGGCACCTCGGCATCGAAGGGGTCGACCGCGCCGCCGGGAAAGACGAACTTGGAGGGCATGAACGCAGCCTTCGAGCCGCGCTGCCCCATCAGCACGCAAGGCGCGTCCATCCGGTCGCGCAGCACGACCACTGTGGCGGCGTCGCGGATGGCGGTCTTGTCCACTGTCATCTGTCCCGATCCTGTCTGCCGTCGCGGCAGGGCGCCGCGCCCGTCAGGTTTCAGCGCCGAACCCATGCATGAATCGAGCCCACTGGAACCCGACGACGGCCCCCTTGAGCCGCGGCAGAAGGTATAGCGACAGGGTGACGCAGCCAATAGCGAATATGGTGAAAAGCACCAGCGGTTCGGGCCGAAACATGGTGAAGGAGATGTGCAGAAGCGGCGCCATCAAGTGGCCCACGATCAGGATCGTCAGGTAGGCGGGCCCGTCATCGGCGCGGTGGTGGCGAAGCTCCTCGCGGCAGACGGTGCAGGTGTCGCGCACCTTCAGATAGCCGTTCATCATGGGCCCGCTGCCGCAATTGGGGCATTTGCGCCGAAAGCCGCGCCGCAGGGCCGGCCATAGAGCGCGTTCCTTCTGAGTGACCATTTCCTGGGTCATGTGGTTCCCTCGCCTCCGTCAGCGCCAGACTTGGGGCAGGCGCCGCGCAAATAAAAGTGCGCAGACTGTCCTTGCGTCCCGATGTCGCAAATCCGGACAAGATTCCGTCCTGCGCCGACGGAACGTCGCCCGCCATCCGTATAGCCTGTGTAACCGGCGCGCCCAAGCGCCACGTTCACCACTGTCACGAAGAGTTGCAGACAAGGAGACGCAGCAATGAAGAACGGATTGATCATGGCCAGCCTCGGCGCCGCCATCCTGGCCGGTGCCGCCAGCCAGAGCATTGC
>JAUIBJ010000490.1 GCA_030428025.1 Alphaproteobacteria bacterium | reverse complement strand
CCATGTCGGTGATCCGCGTCCCGTCGACGGCGGACTCCTTCAGCGCGTTCAAAACCCCCCGGTCCGGCATCGCGGGCGTTGACGGCACCTTGAGAAGTTCGATCCGGTCGCCGTCGACGGCGACCATGTCGGTAAAGGTTCCGCCCACCTCGATTCCAACGCGCATGCCCCACTCCGGAATTAAAAATTTTGCAAAATCTTTCATTTTTGCGAGAGTGCGACAAGATGAAATGAAGGAATGGCCCGGAAATTTTCATTTTCCGCTCGGAACCGCGCCCAAACCAAGGGAATGAACCGCTGACCGTCTCGAAGAAGATTGCCCCTCCGCCCGTCGACTCCGCCGCCGACGGCAAGGTGCTGGCGCAACGGCTGGGCGATCTGCGCCGACAGCACGGGCTGTCGCTTCAGCAGCTTGCCGACCGTGCCGACCTGTCGATCGGCACGATCAGCCAGGTCGAGCGCGGCTTGTCGCAGCCGTCGCTGCGCACGGTGCGCAAGCTTGCCAACGCCTTCGGCCTGCCGACCGCCTATTTCTTCGACGCCGGATCCGGCGCCGCCGAGGCCGAGGACGGCATAGTCATCCGCGAGGGACACCGGCCGGTCATGAGCTTCGACGGCACCGACATGACCGCCTGGATGCTGTCGCCGCAGGATCTGGAAGGGCTGCAGTTCATGCTGGTCCATCTCCAGCCCGGCGCCATGTCGGGGCGCCGCAATTACGAGCATTCGGGCCTCGATCTGGGTTTTGTCCTGTCCGGCACGCTCAATCTCGAGGTCGAGGACCGGTTCTATGTCCTCGGCCCCGGCGACAGCTTCTGTTTCGACAGCCGTCGGCCGCACCGGTTCGAGAATTGCGGCAAGTGCGAGTGCATCGTCGTCTATATCAACACCCAATGACCCAGACCGCAGGAGCAGACATGCCGGGCAAATCATCCCAATCCATGATCGTGACACCCCAGCCCGAGGCGACCGAAGCGGGCCATGACATCCTCTGCGCCGGGGGCAACGCCGTCGATGCGGCCATCGCCACCGCCTTCGTGCAGGGGGTGGTCGATCCGCTGATGTGCGGCATCGCCGGGTTCGGAAGCATGGCGGTCTTCGATCCGGCCTCGGACACGCACGAATATATCGACTTTCACGCCCCGGCCCCCGGCGCCGCCACCGACGACATGTGGGCCGATCTGATCGAGGGCGAGGCGCGCGACGGCTACGGGTTCATCCTCAAGGGGCGGTTGAACGATATCGGCTATCAGTCGATCTGCGTTCCGGCCTCGCTGCGGGCCTATGCCTGCGCCCATGAGCGCCACGGTTCGATGCCCTGGGCGGAATTGATACAGCATGCGATCGGCTGGGCGCGGAGCGGCTGGACGGTGCGCCCGCATGTGCATGAATTCTGGTCGCAGCCGTCGAAGATGGGGCGGGTCGCCAATTTCGAACGCATCGCTCACACGCCGGCCAGTCGCGCCCTTTACTGCCGCGAGGACGGCAGCCCGAAGCAGGTCGGCGACAGGGTGGTCAATCCCGACCTCGCCGACACCCTGAGCACCATCGCCGCGGACGGGGCCGATGCGTTCTATACCGGCGCTATCGCCCGTCGCATCGTCGAGGACATGGCGGCCCATGGCGGTCTGGTATCGGCCGAGGACCTCGCCACCTATGCCGCGAAGATCAATCCGCCCGTGGAATCGCGCTATCGCGACTGGACGGTGACCAGCAATCAGCCGCCGGGAGGCGGGCTGATGCTGGCGCAGATGCTGAACATCCTCGCCCATTTCGACCTGACCGCCATGGGCCACAACAGCGCCGACTATGTCCGCACCGTCGCCGAGGCGATGAAATACGCCACGATCGACAAGGACCGGTTCATCGGCGACCCCGATTTCGTCGATGTGCCGGCCGACCGCCTGCTGTCGGAGGAGTACGCCGCGGATCTGGCGGAGCGGATCAGGAGGGGCGAGAAGGCCGACGTCCCGCGTTTCGACCCCGCCGCACAGTGCAGCGACACCACGCAGATATCCATTGTCGACGGCAACGGGATGTGCGTGTCGATGACCCATTCGCTGGGCATGCCCTCGGGTGTGGTGACCGAAGGGCTGGGCTTCATGTATAACGGCTGCATGGGCGTGTTCGACCCGCGCCCGGGTCTTGCCGGCTCGATCGCGCCGGGCAAGGCGCGGTTCAGCTCCGTCTGCCCGTCGATCGTGTTCAGGGACGGCAGGCCCTGCCTGGTGATCGGCGCCCCGGGGGCGACCCAGATCGCGATGGGCGTGCTGCAAGCCACGCTGAACGTGCTCGATTTCGGCCTGTCCATGGCCGAGGCGGTCGCCCGCCCGCGGTTTTCGGCGACCAGCAACGCCATCGACGTGGTCAACCGGATCCCGAGATCCGTCACCGAGGACCTGGAGCGGCAGGGCTACGAGGTGATCCGCGATCCGCGCAGTTTCGGCATCGCCTGGGTGCACGGCATCCGCATAACCGAGGGCGGACTGGACGGCGGCGCCGACCCCGCGACCGACGGCATGGCCCTGCCCTGACGCGGGCCGCGGCCGCGTGGTCGCGCGGGCTCCGCAGGATGCAGTCCGCGCCGGAGGAGAAAGCCGCCCCCGGCGCGGAGTGTGGGCCGACCGGTCAGCGGCCGGTCATGACCCGGGTTTGCCGAGCTTCTGGTTTCCGGCCTCGTCCTTCGTCGCATCGGCGACGCGGGACACGCCGTCGCGCACCTCGTCGGCGACATGTTCGGCGGCGGACTTGTCGCCCGGCGCCTGATCGTCGACCTTGGCGCGCTCCTCGTCCATCACCTCCTGCGCGGTCTGGGCGGCTCGGTCGGCGACCTTCATCGCCTTGTCCCGTTCCGCCTGGAACGTGCGCTCGGCCCTGTCATAGGCCCGGTCCGAATATTCGCCGAAGACGCTGTCCTCCTGACGGGTGCGCGGCAGGGATCCGGCCAGGATCGCGCCCGCCGCCAGCGCCAGACCGCCCGCGACCAGCGGGTTCTCGTCGAAGAAGCGCGCGGCACTGTCGGCGCCGGATCGCGCGCGGCGGGCTGCGGAGCGGCGCGCCTTGACCGCCGCCCAGCGGGCCGAGATGACGCGCTCGCGGGCCTCCTCGGTCAGGTTCTCGGTACCGTGCGACAGCCGCCGGCGGATGCGGCGCGCGCGGCTGGCGGCCGAGTGACGGGCCGATGCGGCCCGGCCGGCGATGTCGTGGCCGGCGGAAGACGCCTTGGAGGCGGCCGCGTGCGCGCCCTCGCCGACGCGGTCGGCGGCATGGCGGGCCTTGTCCCCGGCCTGTGCCCCGGCCTCGGACACCCGGTCGCGCAGGCCCGGGCCGGCGTCCTCGTCATCCTCCTCGTCGTCGGCCCAATAGGCCTCCTCATCGGCATAGAGCCACGGCTCGGCCCTGCGCGAGGCGCCGTCATAGCCGCCGGGAGGCTCGGGGTTGGCGGGGTGGCCGAAAACCGGGCCGTCCGGGTGCCCGGTGGCAAGAGCCTCGGGCGAACTGCGCCGGTCCTCCTCGAGCGGTCCGGCGGGGGTCATGTCCGGATCGGGGCGCCCCGACCGCGGCAGCACCGCCTGCTTGTCCTGCTCCCAGGAGCGGCCGCTCATCAGCCAGGCCAGCCCGATCCCGGTCAGGGCCAGCGCCACGGGGTTGCGCTTGACCGAGCGGGTCACCGCCTG
>JAUIBJ010000489.1 GCA_030428025.1 Alphaproteobacteria bacterium | reverse complement strand
AGCGGCGCGCGCATTGACGCGCGTCAAGCTCGGGCGCCTTGGGCGCTCCGATACGTGGCGTAAAACTTGCGCGTGCGGGCAAAGGCTTCCATGCTGCGGGGATGGCAGACACGGGCGGCAAAGGCCGGGCCGGGGGAACGGAGGAGCGGGCATGACCTTTTCCACGCGTCAGGATGCGCTGGATATCCAGAACGAAATGCCGTGGGACGCGCGGGATGTGCCGCAGACGCTCTACCGGATGCTGCGTGAGACGGCCGAGGCCTTCCCGAACCGGCCGGCGATCAGCTATCAGCTGTTCTCGGGCGCCTCCGACCCGGCGGTCACCCTGAGCTGGAAACAGTTTCACGATCAGGTCTGTCAGGCGGCCAATCTGTTCCGGTCTCTCAAGGTGGGCGAAAAGGACGTGGTGGCCTTCGTACTGCCAAACTGTCTGGAAACGGCGGTGGCGATGGTGGGCGGCATGGTCGCGGGCATCGCCAACCCGATCAACCCGCTGCTGGAGCCCGAGCAGATCGGCGCCATCCTGCGCGAAACCGATGCCAGGGTGGTCGTCACGCTGAAATCCTTCCCCAAGACCGACATTGCGCAGAAACTGGCAGAGGCGGTGCGCCATGCCCCGCATGTGCACACGGTGCTGGAGATCGACCTCAACCGCTATCTGAGCCCGCCGAAAAGCTGGATCGTGCCGCTGATCCGGCCCAGGAACGCCGGCAACCATCATGCCGATGTCAAGGATTTCAGCAAGGAGATGGCCAAACACAAGACCGCGCTGACATTCGCCGATGCGGCGGGCGACCGGGTGGCGGCCTATTTCCACACCGGCGGTACCACCGGCATGCCCAAGGTGGCCCAGCACCGCTATTCCGGCATGGTCTATAACGGCTGGATCGGGCACCGGCTGCTCTTTACCGAAGAGGACAGCATCATGTGTCCGCTGCCGCTCTTCCATGTCTTCGCCTGCCACGTGATCCTGATGGCGATGATGAAGTCCGGCGCGCACGGTGTCTTTCCCACGCCGGCGGGCTATCGCGGCGAAGGGGTGTTCGACAATTTCTGGAAGCTCTGCGAGCGGTGGAAAACCTCCTTCGTCATCACCGTGCCCACAGCGACCTCGGCGCTGATGCAGCGCAAGGTGGATGCGGATATCTCGACCGTGAAGAACGCCTTTTCCGGATCGGCCCCCATGCCGCTTGAACTTTTCAAACGTTTTGAGGCCGCGACCGGCATGGCGGTGATCGAGGGCTACGGGCTGACAGAGGCCACCTGTCTGGTCTCCTGCAACCCGCCCGAGGGGGAGAAGAAGGTGGGCTCTGTCGGCGTGCCGTTTCCCTATACGGATGTGCGCATCTACACCACGGACAAGGACGGTCAACCGGTCGAGGCCGCGGTCGACGAGGGGGGGGAAATCTGCATTTCCAACCCCGGCGTCTATGCCGGCCATACCTATACCGACGAGACGAAGAACGCCGATCTCTACCATTTCGGCAGCTATCTGCGGACCGGCGATCTGGGCCGGATCGACGGCGAAGGCTATCTCTGGATCACGGGTCGGGCGAAGGATCTGATCATTCGCGGGGGCCATAATATCGACCCTGCCGATATCGAGGAAGCGCTGATGGCGCATTCGCAGGTGGCCATGGCCGGCGCCATCGGCCAGCCCGACGCGCATGCCGGCGAAATCCCCTGCGCCTATGTGGAACTGATCGACGGCGGCGAGGTGACGGGCGAGGCCCTGGTCGAGCATTGCCGCGTGCATGTGCACGAGCGTGCGGCGGTCCCCAAGTTCATCGAGGTTTTGCCCGAATTGCCCAAGACCGCCGTGGGCAAGGTGTTCAAGCCTGATCTGCGCAAGCGCGCGATCACCCGGGTCTATAATGCCGAACTTGAGAAGGAAGGGATTGACGCGCGGGTGGTTGAGGTGGTCGATTCACCCAAGCGCGGGCTGGTGGCCCGGCTGGAAAAGACCGGCGAGGTGGACGAGGCGCGTGTTGCCGAGGTGCTGGGCCGGTTCGTGCGCCCCTGGGAATGGGCCTGATGCTGCCCGCCTTCGATCTGAGACACCAGAAAAAGGCGAAACGCGTGCGACGATTGGGCGTTACACTGAATTTCGCGAAATGCTTTGAGTCAGGATTTTCGCGAAACGCTTTGGCAAGGAGACTGAGATGACCAATATCCCCTTCCGGGTCGATCCCGACCCCAAAATGGAAAAATCGGACATGACGCCGGCGGAAAGCTTCAGCACCGACGACAGGACCGAGCTCAACCACACCCATTTCGCCACCGGGGACGAGAAGCTTCTTGTCGGCACCTGGGAATGCGCGCCCTGCCGCGAGGACATCCCGGCCTATACGGTGAACGAACTGATGACCATCGTCTCGGGCCGGATCCGGCTGACCCACTCCGATGGCAAGGTGGAAGAACTGGGCCCCGGCGACAGCTTCTTCATCGCCAAGGGCACACCCGTGGTTTGGGAGATCACCGAAACGCTGCGCAAGATCTACATGATCGTGGAATAGCGGCGCGACGGTCGCCCGGAACAGGCCCGCCCCGCGGAATGGGGGGCGGGCGCGTTCACAAAACGGTCAGGACACGTCCTTGTAGCTGATTTCCTTTTCGTCCTGACCGGTCTTGCCGCGCCGGACGAGCAGACGGTTGAGCGCGTTCACATAGGCACGAGCGCTCGCCACCACCGTATCGGTATCCGAGGATTGGCCGGTGGCGATGTTGCCCGCCTCCTCCAGCCGGACCGAGACGGTGGCCTGCGCATCGGTCCCTTCGGTCACGGCGTGCACCTGATAGAGCGAGAGATGCGCATCGTTGGGATGCAGTTCGCGCACCGCCTTGAACGTCGCGTCAACCGGCCCGTCGCCCGTCTGGACCGCCGTCTTTTCCTCGCCATCGACGGTCATCACCAGCTTCGCCTCGGCCGGGCCGCCGGTGCCGCAGACCACCCGCAGCGAGTTGATGACAAGCCGGTCCTTGGCCGCATCCTCTCCGGCGGTGACCAACGCCACGAGATCTTCGTCATAGACCTCCTTCTTGCGGTCGGCGAGGTCCTTGAAGCGGTAGAAGACGTCGTTGAGCTGGTTTTCACCCAGATCGAAGCCCAGATCCTTGAGCTTGGAGCGCAGCGCCGCCCGGCCCGAATGCTTGCCCAGAACGATATTCGTCGCGGCAAGGCCCACATCCTCGGGGCGCATGATCTCGAAGGTCTCGGCGTTCTTCAGCATCCCGTCCTGGTGGATGCCGCTTTCATGGGCGAAGGCATTCTTGCCGACGATCGCCTTGTTGTACTGAACGTTGAAGCCCGACACCGTGGCCACGCGGCGGCTGATATGCATGATCTTTGTGCTGTCGACGCCGGTGTAGAAGGGCATGATGTCGCCCCGCACCTTCATCGCCATCACCACCTCTTCCAGCGCGGTGTTGCCGGCGCGTTCGCCCAGCCCGTTGATGGTGCATTCGATCTGCCGTGCGCCGCCCGCGACGGCGGCCAGCGCGTTCGCGGTGGCCATGCCCAGATCGTTGTGGCAATGGGTGGCGAAAACCACCTCGTCCGCGCCTGGCACCTCGGCGATCAGCCGGCGGATCAGGTCGGCCGATTCCACCGGGGCGGTATAGCCAACCGTATCGGGAATGTTGATGGTGGTGGCCCCCGCCTTGATGGCGATCTCGACCACGCGGGCAA
>JAUIBJ010000488.1 GCA_030428025.1 Alphaproteobacteria bacterium | reverse complement strand
GCATGGAAATTCGTGCCGCCGAAACCGAAGGCGCTGACCCCGGCCCGGCGCGGCCTGCCCTGCCGGCTGAGCCACGGGCGCGCATCGGTCGTCAGGTAGAAGGGGCTTTGCGCGAAATCGACCCCGGAATTGGGCGTCTCCACATGCAGCGTCGCCGGCAGGACCTTGCTGTGCAGCGCCATCGCTGCCTTGACCATCCCGGCGCTGCCTGCAGCGGCCTTGGTATGGCCGATCATCGACTTGACCGAGCCCACGCCGCAGAATTGTCGAACCGCACCCTCCCCGCCGAAGGCCTCGGCCAGGCTCTGGATCTCGGTGCGGTCGCCCACCACGGTGCCGGTGCCATGCGCCTCGATCAGCCCCACCGTGGCGGGCGAGATGCCGGCGCGCGCATAGGCCCGCCGCAGCGCCGCCGTCTGGCCTTCCGGGCGCGGCGCGGTCAGCGACAGGTCGCGCCCGTCCGATGATCCGGCCACGCCGCGCAGCACCGCATAGATCCGGTCGCCCGCCGCCTCGGCCGCCTCCAGCCGGCGCAGCACCATCACCGCCACGCCTTCGGAAATGGCAATCCCGTCGGCCCCGGCATCGAAGGTGCGGCACCGGCCGCGCGGCGACAGCGCACGGGTCTTGGAAAAGGCAACGAAGTCGAACGGGTTCTGGAAACTGTCCGCGCCGCCGACGATGACCATGTCGGAACTGCCGGACTCGATCTCGCGCACCGCCGCGAGCACCGCCGCCAAAGACGAGCCGCAGGCCGCATCGACGGTGAAATTCACGCCGCCCAGATCGAAGCGGTTGGCCACCCGACCCGCGATGACATTGAGTAGGATGCCGGGAAAGCTGTCTTCGGTCCAGTCGGGCAGGCGTGCCTTTGCCGTCTCGCTCAGCCCGCCCTCGACCGCCGGCAGCGACGAGCGCACCGCATAGCATTGCCCAAGAGGCCCGGTGCCGCCGCCCACGCCAAGGATGACCGAGGTGCGCCGGCGCAGCGCGGCATCCTCGATCACCCCGTCCGGAAACCCCGCATCCTCCAGCGCCCGCCGCACGCATTCCAGCGCCAGAAGTTGCAGCGGCTCGATCGAAGGCACCGAATTCGGCGGGATGCCATAGCGGATCGGGTCGAACTCGATCTCGTCGACGAAACCGCCCCATTTCGAATAGGCCTTGTCGGGCGCATCGCGATCCTCGTCGTAGTAACGCCGCCAGTCCCAGCGGCGCGCCGGCACTTCCTGAATGGCGTCGCGCTTGTCGAGGATGTTTTCCCAGTAGGTCGGAAAATCCTTCGCGCCGGGCAGAAGCGTGCCGATGCCGGTGATGGCGATGCGCGCACCGGGGCCTTCTGCCATCACATCGCCGCTCTGTGCCCGTGGCAGGGCGGCGTCGAGCACCGTGGAGGCGCCGTCGCTGATGTCCTCGTGCAGCCGGGCGATCGTGGTGGGCGTGTCATGCAGCCCCACCGCCTGCCCGATCATGAAAAGGCCCCGGGCCATTTGCTCTTGGGTATCAAGCATCACGAACTTGCCGGCCTCGGGCAGCGTGCCGAAATCCGGGTTGCGGTCGATGCCCTTCGCGGCGATGCGGGACCGGCCGATATTGAACGCCTCCAGCCGGTCCCTGAGTTCGTCGGGGGCCACGCCCTCTTCCTGCAACCGCCGCCTTTGGCGCTGGAATTCCGCCACCACCGGCGACATGACCACCCGCGTGGCATGGCCCGGCGCGGATTCCAGTAGCACCGTCCGGTCGGATGTCAGCGCCTGCGCCTGATAGTTCTGAAGGATTGCGCCGGTCTCTACCGCCTCCCGCGTCAGCAAATAGGCGGTGCCGACGATCACCCCGATCCGCGCGCCGCGCTCCGCCAGTTCCGCCGCCATGGCCGAAACCATCGCGCCCGACACCGCGTCATGCACACCGCCCGCGAAGATCAGGTCGCAGTCGATCTCGCCCTCTTGGCCGAAGTGATCCAGCACCGCGTCGATGGCCTGCTGCCACAGAACCGCGCTGGATCGCGGGCCCACATGGCCGCCGCATTCGCGCCCCTCGAAGATGAACCGCTTCGCCCCGCTTTCGAGGAACAACGACAGAAGCCCGGGTGAGGGCACGTGCAGATAGGTGGCGATGCCCTGCGCCTCAAGCTCGACGGCCTGATCGGGCCGCCCTCCGGCAATCAGCGCGAAAGGCGGGCGGTGGGCGGCGATCACCGCGGTCTGCTCCGCGCGCAGCGCGTCATCGACAAAGCCCAGAATACCCACTCCCCAGGGGCGGTCGCCCAGCTTTTCCGCCGTTTCGGTGAGAAGCCTGTCGGCCTGCGCGCGTCGCATCAGCGCCAGCGCCAGAAACGGCAGGGCGCCCCCCTCGGCCACGGCATGGGCAAACTCGGCCACGTCGCTCACCCGGGTCATCGGGCCTTGCAGGATCGGATAGCGCGTGCCGTTCGCGGCGGCGAGCGGCGCATCCTCGGCCAGCGGCGTCAGGCACCGGGCAGTTTCGATCAGTTCGCCCGAAGCGCGCGCTACGGCGTCGAGCGCGGCGCCCAGTCTGCGATGGCGGTCGCGCAGCCGCCGCGCGAGCCCCGCATCCTGACCCATCAGCCACAGCCCGCCCCCTGCCGCCTCGGGCGTCACCGCCGCGCGCAGAGCGTCAAGAAAAGCGTCGGCCCCGGGGGTCGCCGCCTCCAGCCGGTGCAGCTCCTGCGCCGGGGCGTGGTCGGCCCGCCAGAACACCCTGTGCGGCTGGCCCAGGTCGGCGCCCAGCACGCGCGTCTCGCTGCCATCCATCCGCGCCACCGCCCGCGCCAGCGCATCGGGCGTGCCGGCCTCGGGGAACAGCGCAAGCTGCCAGTCGAGCAGAACGCCCGCCGCCCCGGCCACGCGATAGGCGGCAGCCGTATGCGGGCCCACGCCCCCCTGTGCGATGACCGGCAGATCCGTTCTGGCCAGAAGGCGCTGAAGCAGAACGAAACCCGTCTCATCGCCCACGACGCCGCCGGCCTCGTGTCCCTTGGCTACGAGCCCGTCAACCCCGGCGGTCTCGGCAGCCGCCAACCCTCCGGCATCGCACAATTCGGCCAGAATCTCGGCCCCGGGCGCCACGGCCTGCAGACGTTCCACCCGTGCGCGGTCAAGCCCGGCCTGTCCCGTCAGCACGAAAAGTGAGGCCCCGGTCAGTTCGCCTGCGAGCGACGCGCAGAGCGGGTCGACCTGCGCGGGGCGAAGCTTCAGGCCCCAGCATCCCCCGGCCCTTTCGGCAAGCCGCACCACGGCATGGCGCACCGAATCGCTTTCCGGATCTGCATAGACCAGATCGAGCACCCCTCCATGCCCGGCCCGGGCTGCCGCGATGGCCAGCGTCTCGCACAGATGGCTGGCCAGCGTCGAGGCGATCACGCGGAATATGCGGGGGTCGGAAACCATGGTGCAGACAAGCGGAAAAACTCTGTCGAAGTTCCAGTCATTTAGCTTGAGCTTATTGCATGTTTCGCCCTCGAGTCACGGATATGTTGCCGAAATGCACCGCGCATCGGGGGGGAAGCCGCACCATTGGGTGACGCAAGGTCACCGTGCGGTGCGGAAGCACCGCCGACTCGCCACGTGGTTGACCGAATCATCCCCTGGCTGTCTCGCGCCGATAGCGGGTGCCAAAAGCCGAATCATGCGCTAGACAGGCCACAGACGTCGTTTTCGGGTGCTACGCATGTA
>JAUIBJ010000487.1 GCA_030428025.1 Alphaproteobacteria bacterium | reverse complement strand
TCACGCATGTCCGGCAGGGCAGCGCCAGCGACGTAATGGTCCGGCTGATCGCGGCGCCCGACAATCCGGCGCGCGGACAGCTTGTGACGGGCCCGCAATCGCCTCTTCCGGGGATGACGCTCTCGACAGTCAATCCAGCGGTAATCGCCGAGCACGATCTGCCACTGAGCGCACGCGGCGTGGTGGTGGACGACCCTGGCCAGTTGGGCCTGCGCGCGGGGTTTCGCGCCGGCGACGTGCTGCGGTTGGTCAACGACGTGCCGGTGAAAAGTGCGGCACAGGCCGCGGCGCTTCTGGAAGAGGCGCGCGGGCATCTCGATTTCGACGTCCAGCGCGGCACGCAGCGCCTGACGATGCGGTTCAGGCTGTAGGCCGCCCCCATGCCCGATCTTTTCGACACCCAGACCCAAGCCCTTCCCGACGGCGCACCGCGCCCGCTGGCCGATCGGCTGCGCCCGCGCAAGCTGTCCGAGGTGATCGGTCAGCAACAGGTGCTGGGCCCCGAAGCGCCACTGGGGGTGATGCTGGCCTCGGGCAGCCTCGGATCGGTGATCTTCTGGGGCCCGCCAGGGGTGGGCAAGACCACCATCGCCCGTCTGCTGGCCGACGAGACCGACCTGCAATTCGTCCAGATCAGCGCCATCTTCACCGGTGTGCCGGACCTGCGCCGGGTGTTCGACGAGGCCAGGCACCGCCGGTCGAACGGGCAGGGGACGCTTCTGTTCGTTGACGAGATCCACCGTTTCAACAAGGCCCAGCAGGACAGTTTCCTGCCGCATATGGAAGATGGTACGATCCTTCTGGTGGGGGCGACCACCGAGAACCCCAGCTTCGAGTTGAACGCCGCGCTGCTGAGCCGGGCGCAGGTCTTCGTGCTGGAGCGCCTTTCGCTGGCCGAGCTGGAGCTTCTGGCGCAACGGGCCGAGGCGGAACTGGGCCGCGCGCTGCCGCTCGACGGGCCGGCACGCGAGGCGCTGTTGGAAATGGCCGATGGCGATGGCCGGGCGCTGCTCAACCTGATCGAGCAGGTGGCAGCGTGGAAGACCGAGGGCAAGCTCGGCATGGAGGCGCTGACCGCCCGGCTGATGAAGCGCGCGGCGAAATACGACAAGAGCGGCGAGGAGCATTACAATCTCATCTCCGCCCTTCACAAGTCCGTGCGCGGGTCCGACCCGGACGCGGCGCTCTACTGGCTCGCGCGGATGCTGGAAGGGGGCGAGGACCCGCGTTACCTCGCCCGGCGGATAACCCGCATGGCGGTCGAGGATATCGGGCTGGCGGACCCGGCCGCACAGGCCCACTGCCTGCATGCCTGGGAGGTCTACGAGCGGTTGGGTAGCCCCGAGGGGGAGCTGGCTCTGGCTCAGGCGGTCGCCTATCTGGCGTTGGCCCCCAAATCGAACGCGGCTTACATGGCCTATAACGCCGCCCGACGGACGGCCAAGAAGACCGGCAGCGAGCCGCCCCCCAGACATATCCTGAATGCGCCCACGAAACTGATGAAAGATCAAGGCTATGGGGAGGGTTACGCCTATGACCACGATGCCGAGGACGGGTTTTCGGGGCAGAACTATTTTCCCGACGGCATGAAGCGTCCGGTGCTCTATCAGCCGGTGGAACGCGGCTTCGAACGGGAACTGAAGAAGCGCCTCGATTATTTCGCGAAACTGCGCAGCCAGCGCGGATGAGATACCGTCTGGCCGGTTTCGAGCCAAGCGAAGAAGCGCGTCATCATGTCGTTTTTTGATCATTTGATCAGATTGGCCTGCCGCCCCGGATCGGGCCGGCATGTGCCGCTGCATTGAGAACGCAGGCTATCCGCCCTTGCAGGCTTGGATTTCCCCGGATTCGGGAACAAGAGGGTGGAAGCGCGGGGGATTTCGTGTTTTGTTGTGCATATGTCGCATTTGAAGCTGCCCTTAGAATCATTTGGGAGAGAAGCTTCGACAGGTGTGTCGCGATGCGCGGGGCAATCTAAATGTTAATGACGACTTCCAGGGAGATACTATGAACACGAAACCGGACCAGATCCTTATCGATCGGCTGGCGGCTGCAGCACGCACCGGCAGCATCACCAGACGTTCCTTCATGCATTACGGGATGGCGGCGGGCATGACCGCATCGGCAGCGACCGGTCTGTGGACCACCAGCGCCAAGGCCGCGCCCAAGCGCGGCGGCACGTTCAAGGTGGGCATGCATGACGGCAACTCGTCGGACACGCACGACCCCGGCCAGTATGTGTCGCGCCAGCAGATCTATCTCGCCCACCAGTATCGCAGCTATCTGACGATGATCGAGCCCGACGGCTCTCTCGGTCCGGACCTGGCCAGCAACTGGTCGGCGAATGAAGATGCTTCGGTCTGGACCTTCGAGATCAACCCGAACGCGTCCTTCCACAGCGGCAAGCCGGTGATGGCCTCCGACGTGGTGGCATCGCTGAACCACCACCGCGGCGAGGAATCGACCTCGGCCGCCAAATCGCTTCTGTCCTCGGTGACCGACATCGAGACCGACGGTGATCACACCGTGATCGTGTCGCTGGAAAGCGGGATCGCCGACCTGCCTTGGCTGATGACCGATTATCACCTCGCCATCTGCCCTGGAAACGAAGACGGCACGATGAACTGGCAGTCGGGCGACGGCTCTGGCCCCTACAAGATCGACCAGGGCGAATGGGGTGTCAGCTGGAAGCTCAGCCGCCACGACGGCTGGCATCTGGAAGGCGCCTATTTCGACAAGCTCGAGATGCTGGTCCTGAACGACCCGAACGCACGCCAGACCGCGCTGGTCACCGGCGATGTGGACGCGGTGTCGCTGATCGACATCAAGACCTCGTCGCTCCTGCAGCGCGACCCCAACATCGTGGTGGAAAACGTGCCCTCGGCGGCGGCGATCACCATGCCGATGTTCTGCGACACGGCGCCTTTCGACGACGTGAACGTGCGCAATGCGCTGAAACTGTCGATCGACCGCAACGAGATCATCGAGAAGATCGCCTTCGGCGCGGCCACGATCGGCAACGACTTCCACCATTCGCCGGCCCAACCCTACTGGCCCGACGACATTCCCCAGCGCGAATACGATCCGGATCAGGCGAAATCGCTGCTGAAGAAGGCGGGAGCCGAGAACCTGACGGTCAGCATCTCGACCGCCGACAGCCTGTTCTCGGGCGCGGTCGACATGTGCGTTCTTTATGCCGAGCAGGCCAAGCAGGCCGGCATCACCGTCAAGGTCGTGCGCGAGCCGAACGATGGCTACTACTCCGATGTCTGGCTGAAGAAGCCGTTCTGCGCGGTGTCGTGGGGTGCGCGCCCCACACCCGACGTGATGTACACGCTTGCCTACAAGGCGGATGCGGACTGGAACGAAAGCCGCTGGCAGAACGAGAAGTTCAACGAACTGCTGTTGAAGGCGAAGTCGGAACTCGACGACAGCCTGCGCGCCGAGATGTACCGAGACATGGCGATGCTGGCCCGGGACGATGGTGGCACCATCATCCCGATGTTCAACAATTTCGTCTATGCCCGGCGCAAGAACGTGCAGCACGGACCGAACCTTGCCGCCAGCTGGGAGCTTGACGGTGCCCGCGGCCCGAGCCGCTGGTGGTTCGACAGCTGATGCCGCATCGGGGCCCGGGCAGTCGCCCGGGCCCCGTACCCTGAAACGAAGAGAGAGGAGAGAAAGACGGATGCTGCCGCGGCCCGA
>JAUIBJ010000486.1 GCA_030428025.1 Alphaproteobacteria bacterium | reverse complement strand
CTTCGGGTTCGGAGAAATCCGCTCGCCCGGGACGATGACCAACCTCGCCCACCGGGCAGAAGCGGAGGTGAATTTCGTCGATCCCTTCTCGCGCAAGGGCCTGCGCGTCAGGGGTGCGGCGCGCGTGGTGGCGCCGGGCGAGGAGTTCGACCGGCTGATCGCCCGCTGGCGCGACGCCTGGGGCGATCTGGCCGGGCGGATCAATGCGCTGGTGCTGATCGCGGCCGACGAGGTTCGGCCGCTCACCACGCCACCCTATGACGACGGGGCGACCGAGGAAGATATGATCGCCCTCTACAAACGCAAATACGCGGAGATTTACCCATGACCGATATCACCCTTCTCGACGGCTCGATCGGCCAGGAACTGGTCAAGCGCTCGGGCGACCGGGCGACGCCGCTCTGGTCGACCCAGGTGATGATCGACCACCCCGATCTGGTGCGGCAGGTGCACGACGCCTATTTCCGCGCCGGCGCCACGGTGGCCACCACCAACACCTATGCGGTGCTGCGCGACCGGCTGAAGCGGGTGGCGCTGGAGGACCGGGTGGAGGACCTGACGGAGACGGCGATGCTCTCGGCACGGGCGGCGCGGGATGCAGCCGGGCACGGCCGGGTGGCGGCTTCTCTGGGCCCGCTCATCGCCTCGTACCGGCCCGATATCTGCCCACCGGCGGAGGAAGCGGCGAAGATTTACGAAGAACCGGTGCGGCTGATGAAGGACCGCGCCGATATCCTGCTGATCGAAACCATGTCTTCGGTCGATCAGGCCGACGGCGCGCTGCGGGCGGCAACAGGGCAGGGCAAACCTGTCTGGCTGTCCGTCACGGTGGAGGATGACGATGGCACCAAGCTGCGCTCGGGCGAGCCGGTGGGCGATCTGGCGCCTCTCGTGGCGCGGCACGATCCCGATGCGGTGCTGGTCAACTGCTCGCGGCCCGAGGCGGTGGCGGCGGCGCTCGACATCGTCAAGGGCTTCGGCAAGCCCTTCGGCGCCTATGCCAACGGCTTCACCCGGATCAGCGAGGGGTTCCTCAAGGATGCCCCCACCGTCGATGCGCTGGAACAGCGCACCGATCTGGACCCGGCCGCCTATGCCGACTTCGTCATGGGCTGGGTCGGGCAGGGGGCGACCATCGTCGGCGGCTGCTGCGAGGTGGGGCCAGACCACATCGCCGAACTGGCCCGGCGACTGAATGAGGCCGGGCACCGGATCGTCTGAAAAATTTATAACGCGGTGGCGGTTTGCCGGGCATGCCCGCCCGCCTCGCAACAGGATGGAGTGAAAGATGGAGCTTCCCGACAAGGCCAGAGTTGTGATCGTGGGCGGTGGGGTGATCGGCTGTTCGGTGGCCTATCACCTGACCAAGCTGGGCTGGAAAGACGTCGTGCTTCTGGAGCGCAAGCAACTCACGTCGGGCACCACATGGCATGCCGCCGGGCTGATCGGCCAGCTACGGGCCACCGCCAACATGACCAAACTGGCACGGTATTCGGCCGAGCTGTACCTGGGCCTGGAAGAGGAAACTGGCGTCGCGACGGGGATGCGGCAGGGCGGATCGGTGTCGGTTGCGCTGACGCAGGAGCGGCTGGAAGAGCTTTACCGCAGCGCCGCAATGGCCCGGGCCTTCGGCGTGCCGGTGGAGGAGTTGAGCCCCGCCGAGGTCAAGGAACGCTATGAGCATATCAATCTCGACGGCGTGACCGGCGGCGTCTGGCTGCCCACCGACGGGCAGGCAGATCCTGCCAACATCGCGCTGGCGCTGGCCAAGGGCGCGCGGCAGCGGGGCGCGCGGGTCGTGGAGCGTGTGAAGGTCAAGGGCATGGCCCGCGACGGCCGCCGCATCACCGGCGTGGATTGGGAAAGCGACGACGGCAAGGAAAAGGGCCATATCGCCTGCGAGATGGTCGTTAATTGCGCCGGAATGTGGGGTCGTGAGGTGGGCCGGATGGCGGGCGTCAACGTGCCGCTGCATGCCTGCGAGCATTTCTACATCGTCACCGAAGGCATCGAGGGGCTGGGCCAGATGCCGGTGCTGCGGGTGCCCGACGAATGTGCCTATTACAAGGAGGATGCCGGCAAGATCCTGCTGGGCGCGTTCGAGCCCAACGCCAAACCTTGGGGCATGAACGGCATCCCCGAGAGTTTCGAGTTCGACCAGCTGCCCGAGGATTTCGACCATTTCGAGCCGATCCTCGAGGCCGCCTGTCACCGGATGCCGATGCTGGCAGAGGCAGGCATCCATACCTTCTTCAACGGGCCGGAAAGCTTTACCCCAGACGATGCCTATCACCTCGGCCTTGCGCCGGAGATGGACAATGTCTGGGTCGCGGCCGGCTTCAACTCCATCGGCATCCAGAGCGCCGGTGGCGCGGGCGTAACGCTGGCTCAGTGGATGGAGGATGGCGAGAAGCCCTACGATATCGGGGATGTCGACATTTCCCGCATGCACCCGTTCCAGGGCAACCGGCATTACCTGTTTGAGCGGTCCAAGGAGACGCTTGGACTGCTTTATGCCGACCACTTCCCCTATCGCCAGAAGGCCACGGCGCGGGGCGTGCGGCGAACGCCCTTCCATCATCACCTGCTGGAGCGCGGCGCGGTGATGGGAGAGATCGGCGGATGGGAGCGGGCCAACTGGTTCGCGGCCAAGGGGCAGGAGCCGGAATACCAGTACAGCTGGAAGCGGCAGAACTGGTTCGAAAATTCAGCTGCCGAGCACCGCGCGGTGCGTGAGAATGTGGGCATGTACGACATGTCCTCCTTCGGCAAACTGCGGGTCGAGGGGCCGGATGCGGAAGCCTTCCTGAACCATATCTGCGGGGCCAACATGTCGGTGCCGGTGGGCAAGATCGTGTATACACAGTTCCTCAACACCCGCGGCGGGATCGAGGCGGACGTGACGGTGACGCGCCTGTCGGAGGCGGTCTATCTGGTGGTCACCCCGGCAGCGACGCGGCTGGCCGACGAAACGCGGATGCGCAGGCACGTCGGCGAGAGGCGGGTGGTGATCACCGACGTGACCGCGGGCGAGGGCGTGCTGGCAGTAATGGGGCCGAAGTCGCGAGAGTTGATGGCGAAGGTTTCGCCCAACGATTTCTCCAACGAGGTGAACCCGTTCGGCACGGCGCAGGAGATCGAGATCGGCCTGGGGCTCGCTCGCGCGCACCGCGTCTCCTACGTGGGGGAACTGGGCTGGGAGATCTACGTTTCGGCCGACATGGCCGGGCATGTGTTCGAGACGCTGTGGGAAGCCGGGCAGGAGATGGGGCTGAAACTCTGCGGGATGCACATGATGGATTCGTGCCGGATCGAAAAGGCCTTCCGGCATTTGGGCCATGACATCACCTGCGAGGACAATGTGATCGACGCGGGGCTCGGTTTTGCCGTGGATCTGACGAAGGACAACTTCATCGGCAAGGCGGCGGTGGCCGCGCGCAAGGAGAGCGGGCCGGAGAACCGGATGGTGCAGTTCCTGCTGGAGGATCCCGAGCCGCTGCTGTTCCACAACGAGCCGATCATTCGCGACGGGGAGTATGTGGGCTATCTGAGTTCGGGCAACTATGGCCACCACCTCGGCGCCGCCGTGGGCATGGGATACGTGCCCTGCAAGGGCGAAAGCGCGGCCGATGTGCTGGGCTCGACCTACGAGATCGACGTGATGGGCACCAAGGTGACGGCCAAGGCCAGCCTGAAGCCCATGTACG
>JAUIBJ010000485.1 GCA_030428025.1 Alphaproteobacteria bacterium | reverse complement strand
GGGGTTCGACCGGCTGGCAAGGGGCGAAGTGCGCGGCCGCATCGTGCTCGACTTCGAGCCGCGGGAGGCAGAATGACGCTGAAACTGGCCATCTGGCAGGGGGCGGGCGTGCCGGGCGACCGGCAAGCCACGTTGAGAGAAGCCGCGCGGGTACTCTCGGAAGCCGCCGGGGCGGGTGCAGGTCTGGTGGTGTTTCCGGAAGGCTACCTGACCGGTTACCATATCCCCGGGCTGACCGCCGAGGATCTGGCCGATGTCGAGGAGGCGCTGGCCGCCGTGGGCGGGATGGCGGCCGAATATGCCTTGTCGGTGGTGATGGGGGGCCATGTGCTTTCCGCCGAAGGGCTGCGCAACGGGGCGGTGGTGTTTTCCGACACCGGCAAAGAGTTGGGGCGCTACTACAAGCGCCTGTTGTTCGGGGCGTGGGAAAAGGCGACCTTCGTGCCGGGCGGTCATCCCACGCGGTTCGATATCGGCGGTCTGCGCATCGGCGTGCTGATCTGCTACGATGTGGAATTCCCCGAACTCGTGCGCGCGGAGGCGCAGGCGGGGGCCGATCTTGTCGTCGTGCCGACCGCGCTGATGGCGCCGCATGACCGTATCGCGCGCCAAATGGTGCCGGTGCGGGCGATGGAGAACCAGATCTTCATCGGCTACGCCAACCGCACAGGCTCGGAACACGAGCTTGACTTCGTGGGTCAGTCCTCGATCAGCGGGCCCAATGGCGAGCCTCTGGCCTCGGCCGATACGGCGCCTACGCTTCTGCTGGCCGATCTGGACCCTGACCTCCTTCGACACGAGCGGGCCGAGAGCAGCTATCTGGACGACCTTGGGCGTTTCGAAAAGGGCTGATACGCCGAGGGGTTACGTGACGTCGTAGAGCGCCAGAAGATTCTCGCGGAAAAGCTCGATCGTGGCGGGGCGCAGTCCGGTTCGGGCAACCAGGTCGATCTGCACGTCAAGATTCGGTCCTGCATAGGGCAGGCGCCGCAGCCGTCCGGCGTCCACATGACGCTGCGCGGCATGTTCCGGCAGCAGCCCCACAAACGCGCCGCTCAGCACCAGTGCCATCTGCGCCTCGATTTCCTGCACGAAGGCATCCCGTTCCGAAAGCTGCCAGCCGCGCTGGCGCCGCCGGCTCCAATAGCGGCGATGGGCCCAGGCGCAGCCGGCATAATCGCTGTCCGAAAGGCTGTCGTCCGGCCTGTCGAACAGCGCGTGCTTCCGGCCGCAGTAAAGCGCGTGGCGTTCGTGATAGAGGGTACGATAGTCCAGCCCGCTGACCACGTTGTCGAACCCGCCGATACCGATGTCGAAGCTGCCGTGGAGGATGCCGCTCAGGATGTCTTGGGGGCGCTCGACGGTCAGGTCGATGCCCACCGCCGGGGCGGCCTCGGCGAAGATCCTTATCGCCTCGGGCAGTCGGTAGTCGGGATCGCTGACCAGACAGTCCACCGCGGCGACCTTTATGGTCCCCACCAGGCTGCCGCGCAGTTCGGCAAGCTTGCTTTCATGCGCGGCCATCGTCGCCAGAAGCGACTGGCTCACCTCATGCACGATCCGGCCCTTTTCGGTCAGCAGGAACCCCCGCCGCCCGCGCTGACAAAGCTTCACGCCCAGCCGTTCCTCCAGCGCGGTGATATGGTTGGAGATCGTCGGCTGGCTGAGGCCCAGCTCGACCTGGGCGGCGGAAATGCCGCTGTTGCGAACGACGCTGTTGAACACGGCAAGGAGGTGCAGTTCGGTTCCGGTGATCTTCATGCCCGCATAGAAGCAGGGAAGCCCCGCGCATCACAAGGCCATTGTTGAAGGGCGCGCCCTCGGTCGGGATGGCGGGCCCTGAAGTGCTGCAGGTGCGGGGCCGGTCCGCGCCGCGAAGTGTGCGGGACAAGTAGAAGGGCCCGCCGGGAAGGGCGGGCCCATGACGTCGGGGGGAGGGACGGGGAGGGGTCAGTAGCACTGCCAGACGGTGACCCAGTTGCCCCAGTAGTCGTAGACCGTGATCCATTCGCAGTAGCTGGCGGTCTGGAAGCTGTCCGGTCGGGCGGTGGTCTCGGCGGCCAGATTGCCGGGATTGGGCAGGTCGATGGCGGGAGTTGCGGCCTGGGCGCTTGCGGAGAAGGCGGCGAGGGCAACGGCGGTCAGGATGGATTTGAACATGGTCTTGGTCCTTTCAGGGTTCGGAGTTGGTTTCGTCGTGTCGGGGTTCAGGTGATTGGGGGAGGGGCGATCAGTAGCACTGCCAGACGGTGACCCAGTTTCCCCAGTAGTCGTAGACGGTGATCCATTCGCAGTATCCGGCATTGGCGGTGGTGGCGAAGGCGGTGAAGGTGGTCAGGGTTGCGGCGGTGAGGATGGTCTTGAACATCTGTTTGGTCCTTTCTGGTGTTTGGCGTCATTGCCGTGTTGATAGTGTATAGGTAACAATAACTAATAGTGTTTGCAATACACTAAATTGAAAATGACGCAGGAATCTGCATAACAGTTTGATTTTGAAAGAAAGAAATATTGAAAACCCTCCTGGAATTGCAGGGCCTTGTCCGGAATTGGGTCATTATCCGATGGGTTCAGAGGCCGACTCGCCCCAAATCCGGCCGGAAAACCACCACCGCCCGCCGCGGAATCGTCCCGCCGGCCGTCTCGGGGGCCCGCGCGGGGGCGAGCGAAGGTCTCTTTACAGCCTGCTCCCGTCCGTCTATATAGTGTTCAAACTACACTATTGAGGTGAGCAATGGCCTACACATACGACTATCCGCATCCCGCGGTGACCACGGACACCGCTGTCTTCTCAATCATCGAAGGCCGGCTTCACGTCGCGCTGATCGAAAGGGGCGCGCCGCCTTTCAAGGGATGCTGGGCGCTGCCGGGCGGTTTCGTCGGCATGGAAGAGGATCTGGCCGAGGGCGCCCGGCGCGAACTGGCCGAGGAGGCGGGGGTTACGCCCGATCAACTGAGCGGCCTGCCCTTCTTCCAGATCGGGGCCTTCGGCGCCCCCGGCCGCGACCCGCGCGAGCGGGTGATCACCGTGGCCTTCCTGACGCTCGTGCCGATGGACCGGGTGACGCTGGTGGCCTCGACCGACGCGGCTAGGGCGGAATGGTTCGCCTATGACGACCTGCCCGCGCTCGCCTTCGACCATGCCGACATTCTCGCTCAGGCGCGAGCGGCGCTGTCGCGGCTGGTCTCCACCGATCTTTCGGCCGACGCCGATGCCGTCTTTTCCTTCCTGCCCGAGGAATTCACCCTTTCGCAGGCGCAGACCGTGTTCGAGACGATCACGGGTGCGGCGCTCGAGAAACGCAATTTCCGCAAATGGATCAAGGCCCATTGGGAGCTGGAGGACCTGCAGAAGAAGACCTCGGGCGGCCGTCACCGGCCGGCGGCGCTGTTCAGGCTGGGCGGCGCGAGGAGGCAGGCCGGCTAGACCCCCGAGGCCCGGCATGATGGATTTCCTGTGGCTTTACGATTGCGATACGATCATGGTGGCGACCATGATCGAGGATGCGGGCTTGTGCCAACCGGTGGGAACGGCCACGACCTACACGATGCCACTCGAAGGGCTTTGAGAGGCACGGGCGTCAGTATCTGGATCACCGGGATGGGCAAATGGCAGGCGCTGGGGCTGGCGGGGCTGGCTGTGCTTCTGTCGCTGATGACGTGGTTTTCCGCCACTGCGGTCCTGCCGGAGCTGACGGTTGTCCATGGCCTCT
>JAUIBJ010000484.1 GCA_030428025.1 Alphaproteobacteria bacterium | reverse complement strand
CCCGCGCTGGATCGACGGCACCAATACCGGCGGGTCAAGCTTTGTCGCCCACGCGATGGCGGCCAGCCTGGCGCTGGACGCCGGGCTCTGCGACGTGGCGCTCATTTGCTATGGTGCGACCATGCGTTCGGGCGCTGGCCGCATGGTACCCGCGGCCGAGCAGCCCGCCTATGAGATCCCGCATAAACCTCGTTATCCGATGACCGCCTACGCCCTTGCGGCAGCGCGGCACATGGCCGAATTCGGCACAACCCGCGAACAGCTGGCCGAGATCGCGGTGTCGGCCCGCCTCTGGGCGCAGAAGAACCCCGACGCCTTCGAACGGGGGCCTCTGGGCATCGATGACGTGCTCGGCGCACGCATGGTGATGGAACCGCTCACGGTGCGTGACTGCTGCCTGCTCACCGACGGGGCCGGGGCCGTGGTCATGACCCGGGCAGACCGGGCGCGCGACCTGAAGAAACGACCCGCCTATTTCCTCGGCGGCGGCACGGCGGCCTATGCCCGTGCCGTCTCAGAGATGCCGAGCATCACCACGACGCCCGCACGGGATTCCGGGGCGCGCGCCTTCGACATGGCCGGCCTGACACCGGACGACATGGACGTGCTGCAACTCTACGACGCCTTTACCATCAACGTGATCCTGTTTCTCGAAGACCTCGGGTTCTGCCCCAAGGGCGAGGGCGGCGCATTCGTTTCGGATGGCCGTATCGCACCGGGCGGCGGGCTGCCGGTCAATACCAATGGCGGAGGGCTCTCGTTCTGCCACCCCGGCATGTACGGCGTCTTTACGCTCATCGAAGCGACCCGCCAGATCCGGGGTGAGGCTGGCGAGCGGCAAGTGGACGGCGTGGAAACGGCGCTCTGTCATGGGAACGGCATCACGCTTTCGCATCAGGCGACCGCCATTTTTGGCTCTGACGCAACGCTCTGAACGACGGAATAGAAACTCTCATGGATACTCTTGTTGATACCGAAATCCGCGGGCGCGTCGGTGTAATCCGCATGACGCGCGGCCCGGTGAATGCCTTGGGTCACGGTCTGCGCAGCGCCATCGCCGAAGCTCACCGCGCGTTCGAGGCGGACCCGGACATCACGGTGACCGTTCTGACGGGCCACGGCAAATTCTTCTCGGCCGGCGCCGACATCACCGAGTTTGACACAGGTCGAAAGCCGCCCCTTCTCACCGACCTCATCGCCCAACTGGAAAACGGATCGAAGCCGATCGTGGCCGTCGTGAACGGCATCGCCTACGGCGGCGGCCTCGAACTCGCGCTCGGTTGCGATTACCTCTACCTCCTGCCCGAGGCGCAGCTTGCCTTTCCCGAGATCAAGCTCGGGAACATCCCCGGCGCAGGCGGGACACAGAAACTACCCCGGCTGATCGGCGGCCCCAAGGCGCTGGATATCATATTGTCCGGCAAGCCCTTCGGCGCAGACGCGGCGCTGAAGGACGGTCTCGCAGAAGCGATCTGTAACGATTTCGAGGCCGCCTTGACGCAGATCCAAACCCGCGCGGCAGAGGGCCTGCCGCGAAACCGGGTGCGCGACAGAGCCGTGCCCGGCACGGCCGATGCGCTCGATAAAGCCGCCGCGCCTCATCTGCGCCGCGCTCGCGGGGCGCTCGCCACAACCGCTGCGGTCGAGGCCGTGCGCAAGGCCTACACGACGCCGATAGACGGAGCCCTTGCATGGGAACGCGATACCTTTACGCGGCTTAACACATCGTCAGAGGCCCGCGCGCAGCGGCATGTATTCTTCGCGGAACGCGAGGCCCGGAAGGTAGCCGATGTGCCGTCCGATACCCCACAGCGCCCAATCGAAAGCGCCGGCGTGATCGGGGCGGGCACGATGGGCGCCGGGATCGCCATGTGCCTGGCCGATGCCGGTATTCCCGTAACGCTCATCGAGCAGGAGCAGGACCGCGTCGAGGCGGGGCTGAACCGCATTCGCCAGATCTATGAAGCGGCGCGGGACAAGGGCCGCATTAGCGAGGATGAGGCAGAGGCACGGATCGAGAGGATCAGCGGTTCGGTTTCCTTCGAGGACCTGCGCACCGCTGACATTGTCATCGAAGCCGTCTTCGAGGCGATGGATGTCAAACGCGATGTCTTTGCCCGGCTCGATGCGACCTGCAAACCCGGTGCGATCCTGGCGACTAACACCTCCACGCTCGATGTGAACAGGATCGCCGAGGCAACAGCGCGACCGCATGACGTGATCGGTCTTCATTTCTTCAGCCCCGCGCATATCATGAAGCTGCTTGAGGTCGTGCGGGCCGACAAGACGGCCAAGGACGTGATCGCCACCTCCATGGCGCTCGGCCAACGGATCGGCAAGATCCCTGTACTGGTCGGGGTCTGCGACGGGTTCGCAGGCAACCGGATGTTCATTAACTTCAATCGCGAAGCACAGATCCTGATCGAAGAAGGCGCCCTGCCATGGCAGATCGACAAGGTGCTGACCGACTGGGGCCTCGCGATGGGACCGCTGGCGGTGATGGACCTTGCCGGGCTGGACGTGGGCTATCGCATCCGCAAGGCACGCGGCCCGCAATCGCCCTACCCGTTCACGACCGCCGACCGGCTGGCCGAGGCCGGCCGCCTGGGCCAGAAAACCGGGCGCGGCTGGTATCTTTATCCCGACGACGCACGCCGGGGCGTCCCCGATCCCGAGGTCGAAGCCCTGATTCACGAGGTCTCGCGCGAGAAGGGTATCACGCGCCGCGACGTCTCGGACGACGAAATCCTGCATCGGTGCCTGTGGCAGCTTGTGAATACCGGCTTTCAGATCGTCGAGGAAGGCATCGCCCAGCGCGCGAGCGATCTGGACGTGATTTTCGTCAACGGCTATGGATTTCCCAAGACCCGGGGCGGACCGATGCTCTATGCCGAGGAAACCGGGCTGGAACAGGTCGCCGCCGACGTGATGCGATACCACCGTGACATCGGGGAACACTGGAAACCGTCCGCTCTACTCCTCGAACGCGGAAAGATGGCCACGGCCTGACCCGCGCAAGGCAACCCAGCCAAAAAAAGAGCCGCCCAATCGGGCGGCCCTTTTCGCATCCAGAATGTGCCGCGTCAGGCGTAGCCGAACAATCGCGGGAAATACATCGTGAAGAAGGGCACGTAGGTGATGAGCAGCAGCACCACGATTTCCGCCGCGATGAACGGCAGGATCGTCTTGCTAAGGGTGACCAGCTTTACGTCGGACACCCCGCAGGCGGCAAAGAGCACCAGGCCGAATGGCGGTGTGGCCAGACCGATGGTCAGGTTCACACAGGTAATCAGCCCGAAATGGATCGGGTCCACGCCGTATTGATAGGCAATCGGCGCGATCAGCGGACCGAGCACGATAATGGCGAAACCCATGTCCAGGAACATGCCGAGAATGAGGAACAGGATGTTCACCAGCAGCAGGAAAACATACTTGTTCTCCGTCAGGCCGACAAAGGCCAGGGTCACGTTTTCGACGAGGTTGTAGTAGCTCACCAGCCAGCTGAACGATTTTGCGCAGGCAAGCAGGAACATGATCATCGCAGTGGCCCGGACCGTGTGCTTCAGGATCGGCGCGATGTCCCGCCAACTCATCGTGCGATAGAACACGAAACCGATCAGCAGACCGTACATCACCGCCACCGCCGACGCCTGTGTCGGGCTGAAGAAGCCGCCGAGGATGCCACCCATGATGATGGCCGGAAGCAACAGCGCGG
>JAUIBJ010000483.1 GCA_030428025.1 Alphaproteobacteria bacterium | reverse complement strand
CCGCGGCATTGGCCCCGAAGCTGAGCGCTAGCGCCGCGGTGGTGGTTTTCAGCAGGTGTTTCATGTCTTCCTCCCTTTGGTGATTACTTTGTGTTGTCGGATTTGCTGACGAGATAAGAGATCGTGACCATGACAATCGAAATGGCCAGCAGCATGGTCGAGATCGCCATGATGTTGGGCTTGATGCCCTGCTTGACCGAGCCGAAGATCGCCGTGGGCAGGGTTTCCACCCCCGCTCCCTTGACGAAATTGGTGATGATGAAATCGTCGAGCGAGATGATGAAGGCCAGCAGGAAGCCGGAAATGATGCCCGGCGCCATCAACGGCAGAAGGATGCGCGTGAAGGCCTGGAATTTCGAGGCGTAGAGATCCAGCGCCGCCTGTTCGTAGCTGTCCTCGATCCCCTGCATCCGGGCCGCGATGGGCATATAGGCGAAGGGGATGCAGAAGGCGATATGCGCCAGCAGGATGGTGGTGTAGCCGCGCACGAAGCCGATCGAGTTGAAAAAGATCAGCGTGGCCACGGCGGTGACGATCTCGGGCACCATCAGCGGCAGCGAGATCAGCCCGAAGGACAGGGTGCGCAGCCGGAATCGCCCGGCGCGGATCATGCCGGTGGCGGCCAGCGTGGCGATCGTGGTCGAAACGGTGGCGGCGATCATCGCGATGGTGAAACTGTTCCAGGCGGCGGATTTGAACTTGTCCGATTCCACCCCGACAAAGACATCCACATACCACCGCGTGCTCATCCCCTCCCAGTTGGTGATGGAACTGGAATCGTTGAAGGAATAGATCGTGACGACGATCAGCGGCGCATACAGGAGCGTCAGGCACAGCACCGTCATCGGCAGGAACCCCGGATAGCGCCGGATATCGTATTTGCCCCGTGCCATCACCCGGCCCCCTTCTGTGCCCTGGCCTGCTGCCGGGCGAAGATCAGCAGGATGATCAGTACCATGGTGAGCAGGATCATCGACGCCGCCGCCCCGAAGGGCCAGTTGCCGGCATTGCCCTTGAACTGTTCCTCGATCAGCGAGCCGATCATGAAATTCTTGGCCCCGCCCAGAAGGTCGGGCGCAAGGAACGACCCCAGCGAGGGCACGAAGACCAGAATGCAGCCGGCGATCACCCCCGGTTTGACGGCAGGCAGAAGGACCCGGCGCAGGGTTGCCCATTTGCTGGCGTAAAGATCGGCCGCAGCCTCGGAGAGCGAGAAATTGTAGCGCTCGACCGAGGCGTAGATCGGCAGCACCATGAAGGGCAGGTAGGAATAGAACAGGCCCAGCTGCACCGCGAAATTGGTGTTCACGATGCGCAACGGGTCGTCAACGATGCCGGTGGCCAGCAGGAAATCGTTGAGTGGCCCCTGATCGCGCAGGACGAATTTCATGCTGACCGTCCGGATCAGCAGGTTCACCCAGTAGGGGATGGTGATCAGGAACACCCAGATCGGCCGCACCCGCTCGGGCCGCGTGGCGATGAAATAGGCAGTGGGAAAGCCTATCACGAGGCTCAGCAGCGTCGCCGCCCCCGCCTGCCAGATCGAGCGCCAGAAGATGCTGATATAGGTCCATTCGATGGTGCAGGGCTCGTCGCCGAACAGGCCGCGGCTGCAGAAGAACTGGTCATAGGCGGCAAGCGAGAACTCCCAGATGACCCCGCCGCGGAATTCCTTGGTCAGGAAGGAATAGACCAGCATGATCGCGATCGGCACCAGGACGAGGCAGATCAGCACCAGCCAGGACGGCAGCAGCAGCCAGACGCGCGCCGCCTTGTAGGTGTCGGACCGGGCCGACCCGCCGGATGCCGCCCCCGCCGCCATCAGTCCACCAGGAGGCGCGCTGCCCCCTGCTCCATGTTGACGTAGACGGCGCTGCCGGCCTCGAAGACCCGCCGCGCGCCGCGAGCCGAGTTCGACGTGCGCACGGTCATCCGCGGGCCTTCGTTGAGATCGACGATGGTCTGGATGTCGGTGCCCACGAAGATGTTGTCGCGCACCCGGCCGGGAAGGCTTTCGGCTTCGGTGGGCGCCTCCGACAGGAACAGCCGCTCGGGCCGCACCGACAGGTGCACATGCGCGCCCACGCCGATGCCCTCGACCGCGTCGCAGGTCAGTTCGTGCCCGCCGCCCAGATGGCAGGTTGCGCGACCCTGGGCGATCTGGTCGACCGACACCTCCAGCAGGTTGGTCTCGCCGATGAAATCCGCCACGAACACGTTGTGAGGTGTCTCGTAGATTTCGCGCGCTTCGCCCAGTTGCTGCAATTCTCCCGACGACATCACCGCCACCCGGTCGGACATGGTCAGCGCCTCTTCCTGATCGTGGGTGACGAAGATGAAGGTGATGCCGGTTTCGCGCTGCAGCTCCTTGAGTTCATAGCGCATGGTCTGGCGCAGCTTCAGGTCGAGCGCCGACAGCGGCTCGTCGAGCAGCAGCACCTTGGGCTGGGGCGCCAGCGCCCGGGCCAGCGCCACCCGCTGCTGCTGCCCGCCCGACAGCTGCGCCGGCTTGCGGCCGGCGAACTGCGACAGACGCACCAGTTCCAGCATCTCTCCGGCCCGCCGACGGGCCTCGGCCTTGGTCCGGCCCAGCATTTCCAGCCCGAAGCCCACGTTGTCGGTCACCGTCATGTGCGGAAACAGCGCATAGTTCTGAAAGACCGTGTTCACCGGCCGCTTGTTTGGCGGCAGCGTGTCGATCTCGTCTCCGAACAGGAAAATCTCGCCCTCGGTGACATCCTCGAAACCGGCGATCATTCGCAGCAATGTGGTCTTGCCGCAGCCCGAGGGGCCGAGGAGGGTGAAGAATTCGTTGTCGCGGATCGACAGCGAAATCCGCTTGAGCGCGGTGAAGTCGCCATAGCGCTTCACCGCATCGCGCACGTCCACGGCAATGGTGGCGGTGTCCGGCGCAGATTTTTCCATTGCTCATACCCCCCAAAGTGGCAAAATCAGGTTAGAAACTTTGAATGGAGGGGTATATACCCCCGGGGTGGTATGACGTGGCCAAGGCCAGCACGGCACCGCAACAGCTTGCCCGGGCGATCCGGTCGCTGGGCGGCGAAACCTTTCCCGAAGCGCTGGAAGACTGGCTGCGGGTCGAGCTGCGTCAGGACAATTGCACCATCCTGGCCTATTTCGACGGCCGCCGGCCGCTCTCCATCAGGCGCACTGCGCAAGTGTCTGCGGTGCATGAGAATCTCGACCGGGTCTACGTGGCCGGGGCCTATCTCCTCGATCCGTTTCACGACCTTCACGCGAACCGCGCGCCGGCGGGAGTCTACCGGCTGTCGGACATCGCGCCGGACCAGTTCCACCGCAATCCCTATTACCTCGACTATTACCGGGCGACGACGATCCTGGACGAGCTGACCTTCGTGACCTACCCGGCGCCGGGCGTGTCCCTGCATATCTGCCTGGGGCGCGACGCCAGTTCGGACAGCCGATTCGGCCCGCGGGAAGTGGCGGCGGCACAGGCGCTCGCTCCCGTGGTGCTGGCCTTGGCGAACCGTCACTGGGCCGGCCTCGATGCGCAGGGCGACTATTCAGGCACCGCCGTCACCGACCGTCTGATCGCCACGCTGGAGAGAACCGAAGGCATCCGGCTCAGCCCGCGCCAGGCCGAGGTGGCACTGCTGATCCTGCGCGGGCATTCCTCTGTGTCGATCGGCCTCAAGCTCGGGGTCAGCCCGCAGACCGTGAAGGTCTTCCGCAAACAGCTCT
>JAUIBJ010000482.1 GCA_030428025.1 Alphaproteobacteria bacterium | reverse complement strand
GCGCTTGAGAAAGCGGCGCAATTGTTCGGCGCGGCCCACGTTGAGCCAGAACTTGAACAACTGGATGCCCTCGTCGACCAGCATCCCCTCGAAGTCGTTCACCTGATGGAAGAAATGCTCGCGCTGCTCATCGGTGCAGAAGCCGAAGACCTTTTCGACAACGCCGCGATTGTACCAGGACCGGTCGAAGAAGACGATCTCGCCGCCCGCCGGCAGATGGTCGATATAGCGCTGGAAATACCATTGCGTCTGTTCTGTGTCCGAGGGTTTCGACAGTGCCACGACCCGTGCGCCCCGAGGATTAAGATTTTCCCGGAAACGCTTGATCGTACCACCTTTTCCGGCGGCGTCCCGGCCCTCGAAGACGATGGCGATGCGACCGCCGCTAGCCTTTACCGAGGCTTGCAGCTTGACCAGTTCGATCTGGAGCTGTTCGAGATCCTTCTCGTAATGCTTCCTGGGCAGGCGCTCGGAATGGGGATAGCCGGGGTCGAGGATGTCGTCCTTGTCGGCGCGGCGGATTGCGTCGCGTACCTCTCTGGGGGCCTCGTCTTCGTAGAATTCCGAAATCGCACCGTCGAATGGCAGCTCCATGCGGGCCTCCGTTGATGGGGTTTGCCCCATAATGCGGGCTCAGTTGCCGGGGTGCAATCCGGCACGCTGCGCCACGCGGGTCACAGCCGAAATCACGGCGTCTTCCTCGCTGTGCTGGATCATGTGGCCTGCACCCTCCAGCCGGGTGAGCCGCGCGCCAGGGATCGCACGGGCCAGCGGTTCGGAATGGATCGAAAGCCCGACGGTGGTGTCGGCGGTGCCGTGCAGGATCTCGGTGGGCACGTCGATCTCGCCATAGCGCGGCGCGAGTGCCTCGATCTCGCCCAGAAGCCCCGACCGTTGCAGCGCGTTGGCCCGTAGCGAGGCGCGCCGCAGGGTCAGGCCGGGGCCGAAATGGTCGAGGTAACCCGCCGGTATCGGGTCGGGAGCAAAGACCTGCGCCACTTCCCGCGCGACCCGTTCATCGGGCACGAAGGCAGTGATCAGCGGGATCGCGAGCCGTCCCAGTATGGGATGCGACAGCACCTTGTAATAGGTCGAGAGCCCCGTGTCCCACGGGTGCGAGGCCGCCGAAAGCGCCACCAGCCCCGACAGCCGATCCGGGTAATCCACCGCCCAGGCCAGCGCCACCGCCCCGCCATAGGAATGGCCCAGAACGATGGGCCGCTCGGCCCCGAGCTGGCTTGCCGCGGCCGAGAACAGCCCTGCCTGCTGGCCGATGCTGGCCCCGGTCCGGTTGATCCGCTCGGTATAGCCCAGCCCCGGCCGGTCGATCACGATCACGCGAAACGTCTTTGCGAGCGCCGGCGCCAGCGAGAAGGTCATGTCGCGGGTATTGCCCGAGGAGCCGTGGATCAGCACCAGATCGGGGCCTTCGCCCATCACCACCGCGTGGACCTGGTGGCCCTCCACCGTGACGATCTGGCCCTCGGGCGGAAAGGCTTCCTCGGCGCGCGCCTCGTGCGTGCGCGCCTTGACCCAGACCAGCAGGACGATCCCCGCCAGAAACAGCCCCAGTAGCGCGAAGGCCAGCTTCACCCCGCTCACCCGCGCAGGTCGGTGGATTCCAGCCCGATCCGGGCCAGATCGTAGGGCGTGGTCTCGTAGATCTCCGACAGCCAGTTGCCATAGAGCAGATGCGCGTGGCTGCGCCAGCGGTTGAGCGGCGTGCGCGTCGGGTCGTCCTCTGGGTAGTAGTTGCAGGGCACGTTGATCGGCGTGCCGGCGGCGATGTCGCGGTCGTATTCCTGTTTCAGCGTGTCGCTGTCATATTCCAGATGGTTGAAGATATAGAGCGCCCGGTGCCCCGTGTCCTCGACCAGACAGGGGCCCACCTCGTCGGAATGCAGAAGCACCGTCAGCCCGGCGGCGGCGATCTCGTCCTTGCGCATCTCGGTCCAGCGGCTGACCGGGATCACGCAATCGTCGGAAAACCCGCGCAGAAGAGGCGAGGCTGGGGCCATGTTGCGGTGGCGGAAACAGCCGAAGGCCTTGTGGTCGAGCATGTGCTTCTCGACCCCGTGGAAGTGGTTGATCATCGCCATCCCCCCCCAGCAGACGCCGAAGGTGGCGTGCACATGGGTCTGGGTCCAGTCGAAGACGCGGCGCAACTCGTCCCAATAGGTGACCTCGTCGAAGGCCAGATGCTCGATCGGCGCGCCGGTGATGATCAGCCCGTCGAACTTCTCGCCGCTCTCCTCCACCTCGGAAAACGGGCGGTAGAAGCTCTGCATGTGCTCCGCGGCGGTGTTCTTGGCCCTGTGCTCGGACATGCGGATGAGGTTCAGCTCGATCTGCAGGGGCGTGGCGCCGATCAGGCGGGCGAACTGGGTTTCCGTCTGGATCTTCTTGGGCATCAGATTCAGAAGCCCGATGCGCAGCGGGCGGATGTCCTGCCGGGCCGCCTGATCCTCGCTCATCACCATCACGCCCTCGCGCGTCAGCACGTGATAGGCGGGCAGGTCGGCGGGCATCTTGATGGGCATGGGGCGGGTCTTGTCCTGGGGCTTGCGGAAAGCTCTGAGATAGGCGGTCAGGCGCGACGCTCAAGGGCCAGGGCCACGAGCCGGGTGAAATCGGCGGCCGAGGACACGCCTGCCACCTCGTCCGCGGTGACGGTCACGCCCCATTTCTCCATCGCGGCATAGCGCGGCTGGCGGTGGGCGAGCGCCTTGGCATAGGTCCAGCGGATGAAGGTGTCCGGGTCGACCTCCTGCTCGTTACAGCCCTTTTCGGCCAGGTAGTCCGCCCACACCCGGTCGAGGAATTCGGGCTGATAGCACATGGGCTTGGGCGCCTTGTCGAAACGGCGGATCAGTTCCTCGGTATGGGCGGCGTCGCCGCGGATATGGATCAAGAGGCAGCGGCTGGCCAGGTCTGTCAGAAGCGGGTCGTTCGGGTCGTCGCCATCCACCCATTCGCAGATCGACCCGCCGGTGTCGCAGATGAAATGCGGATAACCGTAAAGCGCCTCGGCGCGTTCTATGAAATAGGCGGTGTCCTCGAGCGCGGAAATCTCGGCCCGGCGGAACTGTTCCTGCCGGCGGCGGAACTCGGCGATGGGCAGGCCGCCCTTGTCGGGGTCGCCGGGCTTGCCCAGATAGGTCGAGACCGGGGTGAGGTTGTTGAAGGAGATGTTGGAGCCGATATAGATCGAATCCGACATCAGCAGGTCGCGCAGGAAGGGCACCTTCATCGCCTGCGCCTTGGCGTTGTCGGTGATGAATTCGCCCATGTAGCGGGTGCCGATGCGGTAATCTATCGAATAATGGAACCATCCGCCGCTGTCCCGCAGCGCATTGGCCAGATGGGTCTTGCCCAGTCCCGACATGCCATAGACCAGCACCCGCTTGCGCGGCGCGTCGATCCAGTCCTGTGCAGTGTCAAAGATCATCGCCGGCCCCCTTCTGGCAGGTGTGGTAGCCAGAGCCGCGCCGGGGGTCAAACGCGAAAGCGGGACAGGGTGAAAAAACCCGCCCGGTGCCCGTTTCCGTCAGACCCAGCGGTACTTCAGGAATTTTAGCCAGGCACGGATCTTCGGCCATCCCGCGGGCGCGTGTTCCAGGGCATAGAAAAGCGCCTCGCGTTTCGAGGCGCGTTTGTAGACCCGGCTGAGGTTGCCATCGGCGGTGTTGATGGTCGAGGCCTGTGCGCAGCGGGTGATCCGCTCGCC
>JAUIBJ010000481.1 GCA_030428025.1 Alphaproteobacteria bacterium | reverse complement strand
GATATAGTCGTCGCGGATGCCCTGTTCCACCATCGTGTCGATCACGACCTTCATGTAAGGCATCGTCGTGGTCAGCAGCGCCGACATGCCGAGGATGTCCGGGCCTTCGGTCTCCAGCGCCTCGAGATAGTTCTCGACCGGGTTGTTGATGCCCAGATCGACCACTTCGAAGCCCGCGCCTTCCATCATCATCGAGACGAGGTTCTTGCCGATGTCGTGGATGTCGCCCTTCACGGTGCCGATCACCATCTTGCCGACGCGCGGCGCGCCGGTTTCGGCCAGAAGGGGCTTGAGGATGAACATGCCCGCCTTCATCGCGTTGGCCGCCAGCAGCACTTCCGGCACGAAGAGGATGCCGTCACGGAAATCCTTGCCGACGATGGTCATGCCGCCCACCAGCGCCTCGGTCAGGATCTTGTAAGGGGCCCAGCCGCGTTCCAGCAGGATGTTGACGCCCTCCTCGATCTCTTCCTTCAGACCGTCATAGAGGTCGTCGAACATCTGCTGAACGAGTTCCTCGTCGTCCAGTTCGGACAGGATGATGTCGTCTTCTTCGTCGGACATGGGGGATTCCTTAACTGGCTTGCGCCGCGCGCGTTGATCTTGGGCAGCTATCGACAATTTGCCGCATCGGCACTTTCCGAATTGCGACATAGCCCGCGCCTCTTCCGACCTTTACCGCGAAATCCGCGCCGGCGCATCCGAAAGATTTCCATAAGGTCTATGAGTTTATTGCATATGTTCGCTAAATGTTCCATGTTTTGCGGATGACAGAGCCGATGACACCCCCCGGAGGCCAAAGCGTCGACCCGCGGTTGCGGCGGGCGGGGCGCGGGGCGATGACCAATGACCCCGGGCGGTACGAGCGGCACGGCCGCTCCTTCGAGCCCGATGGCTGGGTGCGGGAGGAGGATGAGCGCCCGCTGCGGACCGAGGTGACCTGCGAGGCGCCGCGCCGGGCGATCACCTACAACCGCTCGCCTGATCTGCCCTTCGACCGCTCGCTCAACCCTTATCGCGGCTGCGAACACGGCTGCATCTACTGCTTCGCCCGGCCCACCCATGCCTGGCTGGGGCTGTCGGCCGGGCTCGATTTCGAAACCCGGCTTGTGGCCCGGCCCGGCATCGCGGCGCGGCTGGCCGACGAACTGCGCCACGCCCGCTATCGGCCCGCCACGCTGGCCATCGGCACCAATACCGACCCCTATCAGCCGGTCGAGCGCGAGCATGGCGTGACCCGCGCCTGCCTTGAGGTACTGCGGGAGTTCCGGCATCCGGTGGGGATCGTCACCAAGGGCACGCTGATCGAGCGCGATCTCGACATCCTCTCCGACATGGCCGGGCAGGGGCTGGTTCGGGTGGGGATTTCGGTAACGACGCTCGACGCGGCGCTCTCGCGCCGGATGGAGCCGCGCGCCCCCGCGCCCGAGCGGCGGCTGGAGACGATCCGCCGGCTGTCGCGGGCCGGGGTGCCGGTGCGGATCGTGACCTCGCCTGTGGTGCCGGGGCTGACCGATCACGAGATGGAACGGCTGCTGGAGGCGGGGCGCGAGGCGGGCGCGGCGGCGGCAAGCTGGGTCATGCTGCGCCTGCCGCTGGAGGTGGCGCCGCTTTTCCGCGAATGGCTCGACGCCCATTACCCGGACCGGGCCGGCCGGGTGATGGGGCTGGTGCGCGGCATGCATGACGGGAAGGATTACGCTGCCGAATGGGGCCGGCGCATGCGCGGCACCGGGCCCTATGCGCAGATGGTCGCGCGGCGGTTCGACGTGGCGGTCAAGCGATTGGGCCTCGCCACCCATCTGTCCGATCTGCCGTCAGATCGATTCCTGATACCGCCGCGCGCGGGCGATCAGCTGGCGCTGTTCTGACCATCACCGGTGGTTGGGTCGATCCGCCCGGTGACCGGGGTGATCTTGCTGGCCGGAAAGCCGCTGAGCCGGGCATGTTCGTGGATCGCCTCCTCGTCTTCGGCCAGATAGACGCAGAATGTCTTGTCTCCGGTCACATAGGAATGCTGCCACTGGACCTTGGGCGCCAGCTTGGCCAGTGCTGCGTTCGAGGTGGCGGCGGCGCCGCAAAGTTCCTCGCCGGTCATGGACCCGACACCGGGGATATCGCGTTCGATCATGAAGGCCTTCATCTTTCTTCCTCCGATAGAAATTCTGTTCTGGATCGAGAAGAGCACGGAAATAAACGCGTTTCATGTCATTTAATCTGATATGTTGGAAAGATATTCTATTCGGTGTCTCCCAATGCAGTTATCCCATCTGAACGGCTGGCGGGCGGTCGAGGCAGTATGTCGGCTGGGTACGATCGCCCGCGCGGCAGAAGAGCTCGGGGTGACCCGGCCGGCGGTCGCCGCACAGCTGCGCGCGCTGGAAGACCGGCTGGGGTGCACGCTCTTCGCGCGCCGTCCCGGCGGGCTGGAGCCGACAGCGGAGCTTCTGGCCGTTGCAGCGTCGCTTACCGAGGCAATGGCGGCACTGGCCCGTGTGCAAGACACGCTTGCAGGATCCGAACCGGGTAACCGCATCGCTGTTTCTGTGACCCAGACCTTCGCCGAAACCTGGCTGCCCCGGCATCTACCGGATCTGTTTTCGAAAATCGGCCCGGTCGACCTGTCCCTCAATACGACATGGGAGGTGGTCGACCTGACGAGGTCCAACCTGCATTTCGCCATCCGTTACATGGGCGAGGCCGGAGAAGGGTATGAGGCGCTGCCGCTCTTCGGAAGCGGCGTCGTGCCGGTTTGCACGCCGGACTTCGCCGCGCGCTACGGGCTGAGCGAGGCAAAGATCGACCTGTCGGGAATTCCTATCGTGCATATCGATGTGCCTACGAGTGACCCGGACTGGGCCGACTGGGCCCGATGGGGCGCGGAAATGGGCGTGGCGTTGCCGCAGGGGTTGGAGGCGCAGCCGCGTTACAGCCTGAGCGGAAGCGGTGTTCGGCTGGCCCAGTCCGGGGTGGGGCTGGTCCTGGGCGGGCTGTCGGAGGTCTTCGCCGCGCTGAAGGCCGGAACCCTGATCATGCCGTTCGGGAAAAAATCCGTTTTTCCAAGCCTCTACACGCACAAGCTTATCTGGATACGTGGCCGGCGACTCGGCGCTGTCCAGCGCGGTTTCCGTGACTGGATCGCTGACAAGGCCGAGGCTGACCGGCGTTTGATGCGCCAGATCTTCGATCCCTGACCGCTCAGCCCCGCCGGCGACGGCCGCGTCCGCGCCTGGGCTGCGGTTCTTCCTCGTCGCCGGTGCCGTCTGCGGCAGAGGAGAAGGGCCCGAGGGCTTCGGTGATCTGGTCGAGGGTGGGGTGAGGACCGCGCTCGCGCGTCTCCAGCGCCTCCCGCATCTTCGCAAGATGTTCCGGCATGGTGCCGCAGCAGCCGCCGATAATGGTGGCCCCGGCATCGCGAGCCAGAACCGCGTATTCCGCCATCAGGTCGGGCGTGCCGTCGTAGTGGATGTGCCCGTCGACATATTTCGGGATGCCCGCATTGCCCTTGGCGATGATGGGCCTGCCCGTGCTTTGGGCCACGAATCCCAGCACCGTGCGCATCAGGTCCGACGCGCCCACGCCGCAATTGGCGCCATAGGCCAGCGGCGGGTTGTCGAGCTTCTCGACCATCTCCGCCATGTCGGTGGAGGTCACGCCCATCATCGTCCGGCCCGCGGTGTCGAAGCTCATCGTGCCGCACCAGGGCATGTCGACAAGGGCAAAGGCCTCG
>JAUIBJ010000480.1 GCA_030428025.1 Alphaproteobacteria bacterium | reverse complement strand
CCGGCGCGCGCAACGCGCTGTCGCGCGCCGGGGAACTGTCGCTTGCGCTGACCGTGCCCTGCGCCGTGGCGCTGGTAATCATCCCGCTGCCACTGGTCTCGGTCCTTTTCGAGCGCGGCGCTTTCGGCGCGGACGACACAGCCGCCACCGCCCTGGCCGTTGCGATCTACGGTCTCGGCCTTCCCGCCTTCGTGATGCAGAAGCTGCTGCAACCCCTGTTCTTCGCCCGCGAGGACACGAAAAGCCCCTTCCGGTATGCGCTGGTGGCGATGGTCGTCAATGCCGCCATCGCGGTGGGTCTTGCCTATGCCATCGGCTGGATCGCCGCCGCCATCGCCACCACCGCCGCCGGCTGGGTCATGGTCTGGCTGCTGGCCCGCGGCGGGCGCAGCTTTGGCGAGGTGGCCCGGTTCGACGATCGCTTCCGCCGACGCATCTGGCGGATCTGCGCGGCCTCGGCGGTGATGGGGGCGGTGCTCTGGGGCGTCTCGGCGTTGCTTACCCCGTTCTTCGGCCTCGGCGGCTGGCGCTGGCTGGCGCTGCTGGCGCTGATCGCGGCGGGCACGGTGGCCTATTTCCTCTCCGGCCAGCTTCTGGGCGCTTTCCGGCTGTCGGAATTCCGCGCGGCGATGCGGCGCTCTGGCCGGTGAGCCGCCCTTACTGATGCCGGATCTTCTCGCGCAGGCGCCGCCAGCCGCCGGGGACCAGCAGGAAAGACAGGAAGAACCCGAAGACGAAGCCCGCCACATCGGCCACCCACATGGGCCGGGCACCGAAAAGCAGGCTGAAGATCAGTTGCAGCAACAGCAGGAACCCGATCAGCGTGAAGGCCCGGTGCTGTTGCGCCCCCACCAGCCCCAGCTGCAGCCACAACAGGCAGGTGAAGCCGCCGATCAGCCCGTAGACCCCCGGGAACGCCCCGATCAGCCCCGGCCCGTCGGGCAGGATCAGCCCGTAGGTCAGCGCGCCCAGGGCGGCCGAGGCGAAGAACAGGACCAGCACCGCAAGCTGGTTCATCCGCTCGCCCACGAACTTGCCCAGCGCGAGGATCATCACCGAGGCAAAGATCGCGTGGGTAAAGCCGCCGTGGATGAAGGGAAAGGTCAGGAACCGGATCGCATAATCGGGCCGGAAGACGCCGTTTTCCAGCATCCATGTCAGCGCGCGGTTGGAAAACCCGTAATCCTGGATCGCGGCGGCTCGCCAGCCCACCGCCTCGGCCCCGCCGACGATCCCCCGCGTACCCAGCGAGAATGCCGCCTCGACCAACACTATAACCAGCACCAGAAGCATCACCACCGGCGGCAGCGGATTGACCGGGCTGTGATGGGCGGGATGGGTCATGCCTGCTCTCCTTGACGCCATGCCTGCCCAGAAGTAAGCGAGGCGGGCGAAGAATTCCAGACGGAGATCCCCATGACCGAGGTCAGCCACACGCCGCGCGTATTCTCGGGCATCCAGCCCACCGGCAACCTGCATCTTGGCAACTATCTCGGCGCGCTCAAGCGCTTCGTCGACAGCCAGGAGGAAGGGATCAGCTCGATCTTCTGCATGGTCGACCTGCACGCCATCACCGTCTGGCAGGAACCGCAGGACCTGCGCCACGCCACCCGCGAACTGGCCGCCGGCTTCATCGCCTCGGGCATCGACCCCACCAAGTCGATCCTCTTCAACCAGAGCCAGGTGCCCGAGCATACCCAGATGGCCTGGGTCTTCAACTGCGTGGCCCGCATGGGCTGGATGAAACGGATGACGCAGTTCAAGGACAAGGCCGGCAAGAACGCCGAGAATGCCTCGCTCGGCCTCTTCGGCTACCCGGCACTGATGGCCGCCGACATCCTCGTCTACCACGCCACCCATGTGCCCGTGGGCGAGGACCAGAAACAGCACCTCGAGCTGACGCAGGAAATCGCCCGTAAGTTCAACCACGACTACGAAACCGAGTTCTTTCCGATCACAAAGCCGGTGATCGAAGGCGCGGCCACCCGCGTGATGAGCCTGCGCGACGGGTCCAAGAAGATGTCGAAATCCGACCCCTCGGACATGAGCCGGATCAACCTCACCGACGACGCGGATACAATCGCCAGGAAGATCCGCAAGGCCAAGACCGACCCCGAGCCGCTGCCCGACAGCGTCGAGGGTCTAGAAAACCGGCCCGAGGCGCGCAATCTGGTGAACATCTACGCCGCACTGGCCGACAGCACCGCCGAGGCGGTGATCGCCGACCATGCCGGCCAGCAGTTCGGTACCTTCAAGCCGTCGCTCGCGGATCTGGCCGTGGCCAAGCTGGCACCGATCTCGGAAGAGATGGCGCGGCTGATGCAGGACAAGGCTGAAATCGACGGCATCCTGAAGAACGGCGCCGACCGCGCCCGCGCCATCGCCGCGCCGATCCTGAAGAAGACCTATCAGATCGTGGGGATGGTGGGGGCCTGACGCACAAGATGGCACCGCAGGGCTATATCATCTGCGGCACCCCGCGCACCGGCAGCACCCTGCTTTGCGGTTTGCTCAAGGCCCACGGGCTGGGCGACCCGCATTCCTTCTACCGCCGCCAGAACATCTCGGAATGGGCCGAAGGCTGGGGCCTGCCGCCGCGCGAAACGTTGGGCGAGGTGGCCTTCCAGCGCGCCTATCTCAAAGCGGCCATTTCCGAGGGCCGGGGGTGCACTGACGTCTTCGGGTTTCGCCTGATGAAGGAAACCCTCGCCGAGCTTTCGGCCATCCTCGACAGGCTCTTTCCCGGTCTGCCCTCCGACAGGGCCCGGCTGGAACGCGCCTTCGGACCGGTCGTGTTTCTTCACCTCTCCCGGCGGGACAAACTGGCGCAAGCCATCTCGCTCGTGCGCGCCCAACAATCCGGCCTCTGGCACCGAGCGCCGGACGGCACCGAAATCGAACGCCTTGCCCCTCCGGCGCCTCCCGCTTACGACTTCGCCCGCCTCTCCGCCTCCCTGGCCGACCTTGAGGCTCAGGATGATGGCTGGCACCTGTGGTTCGGCGCCGAAGGCATTACACCCCTCTCACTGACCTACGAAGCCGTCGCTGAAAATCCCGCGGCCGCGCTCGCGCGAGTATGCGAGGCCCTCGGCCGGCCCGCGCCCGACCCGGCGAAGGTCCACCCCGGCACCGCCCGCCTTTCCGACGATGTGAATGAGGACTGGACCACCCGTTACCGAAAAGACGAACTTGGCTAGGCCCCTGCGGCTCCTCACCTGTTTCTCAAGCAAGCGGCTTCCGCAGCCACCAGACATGTTCCGAGGGGTAATCCCGCGCCCAGTCCGCCGGGATGCCGAATTCCTCGCCCGACGCTTCTTCCGGTGCATATATCTCCCGCAATCCTTCCACCGAAAACCCGATCTCGCGAAACAGGGCGATCCAGTCGGCGAAGGTCAGCGAGAATTCAATCCCGCCCGGGTCGATCTCCACCGCCGTCCAGTCCGTGCGCCCCATCCCCCGGTAGGGTCGATGCAACACCCGTTCGCAGGCGGCACCGTTCAGCGGCGTCGTCATGACCACGAAGGCATGATGACCGAGAAACACCACCCGTCCGCCGGGACGCAGCACGCGCCAGGCCTCGCGCAGCCAAAGCGCCGGGTCGCACCAGATCGCGGCCCCGTATTCGGAAATGGCGAAATCGAAGCTCTCCGCCTCGAAGGGCAGCGCCTCGGCATTGCCTTCGTGAAAGGCGATCTCGGCGCCATGCTCCCGGGCGAGCCGCCGCGCGGTGGCCAGTTGCTCCGAC
>JAUIBJ010000479.1 GCA_030428025.1 Alphaproteobacteria bacterium | reverse complement strand
TCATCTTGCCGGAAATACTCCGGGGGTGAGCCGGCAGCGAGGGGGCAGTGCCCCGTGAACACCCTGTCCGCAAGAGAGGAGAGCGGAGATGAGCGAACACGACTACACCGCCCGCGTGGTCTGGACAGGCAACCGGGGGCCGGGCACGGAAAGTTACCTGGCCTATGACCGGACATGGAATGTCGAAACGCCGGGCAAACCGGTGATCCATTGCTCGAACGACCCGCTTCTGGGGGGCGATCCGACGCTTCACAATCCCGAGGACATGCTGATCGCTGCGCTCTCGGCCTGTCACATGCTGTGGTATCTGCATCTTGCCAGCGATGCCGGGATCGCCGTGCAGGCCTACCGCGACGACCCTCTGGCGATGGGCGAGACGGAGGCGTCGGGGGCGAGCCGGTTCCTGCGCGCAACGCTCAGGCCCGAGATCACGGTGCCGGCGGGTACCGATCTGGAGGCGGCCGACGCGATCCATCACGAGATCGGGAAGGTCTGCTTCATTGCCCGGTCGGTGAATTTCCCGGTAACCTACGAGGCACGCTACGTGATGCAAGGTTAGGGGCGGCTCGTCGCCCCCTCGCGGGCGCGCCTCGCGAGGCAGCCCGCAAGGGCTGACGAGCGGATGTCAGAGCGGCCAGAAGAACGGGATGAGCGCCGAGGCCAGAAGTCCCACCGACAGGTTCAGCGGCACGCCCACCTTGACGAAATCGGTGAACCGGTAGCCCCCCGGCCCGTAGACCATCATGTTGGTCTGATAGCCGATCGGCGTGGCGAAGCTGGCCGAGGCGGCGATCATCACCGCCACCACCAGCGGCCTCGGATCGTAGCCCAGGGCCTCGGCCAGACCGATGGCGATGGGCGTGACCACCACCGCCACGGCATTGTTCGACACCATCTCGGTCAGCACGCTGGTCAGAAGATAGACCGCCCAGATCGTCAGGAAGGGCGAGGTATGTGACAGAAGCGGTGCGACCTGCGCGACCAGAAGTTCCACCGCGCCGGAGGTTTCCAGCGCCGCGCCCACCGCGAGCATGGCGAAAATGAGCGCCAGCAGGTGGCTGTCGACGAAGGAAAAGGCCTCGTCGGTATCGACGCAGCGGGTGAGAAAGACCACCGCCATGGCCAGCAGCGCCAGCAGCAGGATAGGGGCCACCCCGAGCGCGGCCAGCGCCACGATACCGGCGAGCGCCACCACCGCGATGGGCGCGTGGCTGCGCCGAAAGGCGCGTTCGGTGGGCTTTGAGATGTCGACCATGTTCATTTCGGTCGACAGCCGTTGGATGTCGTCGGGGGCCCCTTCGAGCAGCAGCGTGTCGCCCACCTGGATCACGATATCGTCGAGCTGCCGTCCGATATTCTTGTCCTTGCGGTGGACGGCCAGCGGATAGACCCCGAAGCGCCGCCGCAGGCGCAGCGTGCCGAGGCTGCGGCCGACCATCCTGCAATCCGGCGCGATCAGGGCTTCGACCGTGGTGGTCTCGACCGCCGAAACCTGATCGACCCGCTTGAGGCTCTTGTCGCGCTGCAGGCTCAGCAGTTCGGTCACCTGGGTCCGCAGCACCACGCGGTCACCCACGTCCAACGTCACACCGGCGAGGTTGCGCCGCAAGGACTGGTCGCCGCGGATCACGTCCACCAGCCGCACGCCTTCGCGCTTGAAGAGCTGCACGCCGGTCACCTCGCGGCCGATCAGGTTCGAATCGGGCGGGATCACCGCTTCGGTGAAGAATTTCCGTGCCTTGCGGTCGGTGAGCAGGGTCGACATGCTGGCGCGGTCGGGCAGAAGCCGTGGAGCGACGACGCGCAGATAGATCGCCCCCCAGACGGCGAGGATGGCCGCCATCGGCGTCACCTCGAAGATGCCGAACGGGGCCAGCCCGCCGGCCCGCGCCACCCCGTCGACCAGCAGGTTGGTGGAGGTGCCGATCAGGGTGAGGCAGCCGCCGAGGATGGCGGCATAGCTGAGCGGGATGAGTAACTTGCTGGGCGGAAGATTGAGCTTGCGGGCAAGCTGCACGAAGACCGGGATCATCACCACCACGACGGGTGTGTTGTTGACGAAGGCCGAAGAGACCATGACGAAGGCCATCAGCGCCCCGATCGCCACCGCAGGCCGCGCATCTGCCTGGGCTTCGGCCTTTTGCGTGAACCAGTCGAGCGCACCGGTGCGGACCAGTGCCCCCATGACGATGAACATCGCCACGATGGTCCAAGGCGCGGGGTTCGACAATACGTCGAGCGCCGCCTCGTAGGGCAGGATGCCCAGGCCCAGCAGCACCGCCGCGCCGGCGATGGCCACCACTTCGGTGGGGTAGGTCTCACGCACGAAGAGCACGAACATGGCGACGACAACGGCAAGCGCGACGACGGCCTGTGCGGTCTGAGAAAGTTCCAACACCTGAATCAAGGCTGTCCGTCCCCTCGTTGCCGCGGGTCATACTTCCTGAACGCGGCGGCGGGGGCAAGCCCGATCCGGGGGCGGGGCTGGACGAGGAAGATGCCGATCATCATCAACCCGAGCGCCGTCCAGACATACGGCGAATACTGTTCGTTGAGCAAGGTGATCGACCAGGCCACGCCGAACCCTGTCACCAGATAGGAAACCTGCGCCGCGAAAACCGGTCCGCCCTGGGCGACCAGCCAGAAATAGCTGGAATAGACGATGGCGTGAATGACCGAACTCGCCACCAACGCGGCATCCGGCGCCCCCCATGGGCCGCGCGGATCGATCCACTGGCCGGTGAGAAGCGCAAGCACCAGCGCAAGCGGCGCCCCGACCAGCGCGGCACCCGCCAGCATCTGCAGAGGGTCCAGCCCCCGCGTGCCCCAGCGGGCGACCACATTTCCCTCGAGCCCGTAGAACAGGGGCGCGATCAGCGCCAGCGGGATGAAGGCCGCCATGCCCGGTTCGGGCAGGCTGGCCTCGGGCCCCACCATCAGCAGGACGCAGCCCAGCCCGAAGAGAAGCCCCATGGCGCGCACCCAGACGAAATTTTCATTGCGCAGGCCGATGGCGATGGAAAAGGCAAAGAGCGGCACGGTCGACAGCAGGATCGCCAGCACGCCAGCCGGCAGTTTGACCGCCGCGGCATAGGAGGCCGAATTGGGGATCAGCGTGCCGATGAACGCGATCAGCAGATAGAAGCGCATGTGCCGCGCGGTGAGGGGAAGGCGCTTGCCGCGCAGCAATGTGACCATCATCAGAAGCGTGCCGGTTATGACCAATTGCCAGAAGACCAGCCCGAAATGGCGGTAACCCTCGCTGACGGCGATCTTTGAAAAGGGCGTGGTCAGCCCCCAGCCCGCGCCGATCACGACCAGCGCGCCGAAAAGGCCCGTTCGGCCAGAGGTGCCCCCGGCGCTCATCGTCGGTCTGCCCCCTCGGACAGCGGCACGTCCTCAGCCTCCGGCGGTACCACAAGCTGCAGCGAGGGGCGCGGCTGGACCAGGAAGATGCCGCCCAGCATGGTCAGCAGCGCCGCCCAGACAAACACCGAATAGGTCTCGCCCAGAAGCACCATCGACCACAGCACACCGAAGGCGGTGACGATATAGGCCGCCTGCGAGGTGAAGACCGATCCGGCGCGGCCCACCAGCCAGACATAGGCGGCATAGACGAGGCCATGCGCCACCGCACCCGCCGTCAGCGCTGCCTCGGCGATGCCGAAGCCCTGAAGCGGGTTGATCCACTGGCCCGAGAACCACGCGATCGGAAGGGTGATCATCGCCCCCGTGACCGAGGCGCCGACGA
>JAUIBJ010000478.1 GCA_030428025.1 Alphaproteobacteria bacterium | reverse complement strand
CCCCCTCGGCCTTAGCCGCCTCGGTCGCCGCCTTGCCCGCGAAATCCTTGTTCCAGTCGATGAAGCCGTCGAGCCCCGCCTCGACCGCGTTGAAATCGGGGCGGTATTCCAGCCCCCAGGCGCCCCAGCCCTTCTCCAGCCGCAGGCTCATCAGCGCCCGCGCCCCGTACCAGCGATAGCCGAGGTCGGCGCCGGCCTCCTCGATCGCCTCGGAAAGCCGGATCAGGTATTGCGGCCGGCAATAGATTTCGTATCCCAGTTCGCCCGAGAAACTGATCCGGTTCAGGATCACCGGCACGCCGCCTACGAAGGTTCGGCGCGTGTCGCGGAAGCTCAGCGCCTCGGCACTCACATCCTCCCGCGTGATCCGGGCCAGCAGATCGCGCGATTTCGGCCCCGACAGGGCGATACCGTGCCATCCGTCCGTCTGGTTCTCATGCACCACAGTCTGCGGCAAGGTCCGCGCCCAGAAGCGGGAATGCGCATCCTGCATCGCGCCCGAGCCGAAGAGCATGAATTCCTCGTCCCCCAGGCAAGCCACGGTCAGGTCGCCATAAAGCCGGCCCTTCTCGGTCAGCATCGGCGTCAGCGCAATCCGCCCCGGTCGTGGGATGCGCCCGGCCATCGTCCGGTTCAGCCAGTCGCGCGCCCCCGGCCCGGAAATCCGGTGCTTGGCGAAATTGGCGATCTCGATGCCCGCCACGCCTTCCTGCACCGCTTTCACCTCGGCCGCCACATAGTCGAAGGAACGGTTGCGCCCGAAGGTGGGCTCCTCATGCGCATCTTCGGGCCCGTCGGCGAACCACAGCGCGTTTTCCAGCCCGAAGGATTGCCCCATCACCGCGCCCTTCGCGATCAGCCGGTCGTATAGCGCGGTGGTCTGCTGCCGCCGGCCCTTGGGCAGGGTCTCGTTCGGGAAGGTCATGACGAAACGGCGCTCGTAATTCTCGGTCGATTTCACCGTGCCCCAGTCGGGGCTGGCCCAGTCGCCGAAGCGGGCCACGTCCATTGCCCAGACGTCGATGGAAGGCTCGCCCTCGATCATCCATTCCGCCAACGTCAGCCCCACGCCGCCGCCCTGGCAGAAGCCCGCCATCACGCCCACGGCACACCAGTAGTTGCGCATCCCCGGCACCGGCCCGATCATCGGGTTGCCGTCGGGGCCGAAGGTGAAGGGCCCGTTGATCGCCTGCCGGATCCCGGCATTGCCCAGCGCCGGGATCCGTTCGAAGCCCAGCTCCAGGCGGTCGGCGATATGCTCAAGGTTGGGCTGCAACAGCTCGTGTCCGAAATCCCAGGGCGTGCCCTCCACCTTCCACGGCACCCCCTTGGGCTCATAGGTGCCCAGCAGCATCCCGTCGCGCTCCTGCCGGAAATAGAGATTGGCCTCGTAATCGAAGCCGCAGGGCAGGCGCGAGCCGAACTCGGCCACCTCGTCGATCCGGTCGGTCAGCAAATAGTGATGCTCCATCGGTTGCACAGGCAGGTGGAGGCCCGCCATGTGACCCACCTCGCGCGCCCAGAGCCCGCCGCAATTCACCATATGCTCGGCGATCACCGTGCCGCGGGCGGTGGTCACCTCCCATTGCCCGTCGGGGCGCATCGTCGTGGCCGTCACCGGCGTATGGGTGAAATACTGCCCACCGTAATGCCGCGCCGCCTTGGCAAAGGCATAGGTGGTGCCCGAGGGGTCAAGATCGCCATCCTGATCGTCCCAAAGCGCCGCGTGATAGTATTTCGGGTTGATCAGCGGGTGCCGACGCGCCACCTCCTCGGGGCTGATGAACTCCTGGTTCAGACCCATGTAGCGCGCCTTCGACCGCTCGCGCTTGAGGTAGTCATACCATGTCTTGTTCGAGGCGAGGTAGAACCCGCCGGTCAGATGCAGCCCGACGGACTGGCCGGAAAGCTCCTCGATCTCCTTGTAAAGCCCGATCGTGTAGCTTTGCAGCCGGCTGATGTTCGGATCGGAACTGATCGTGTGAATCTGCCCCGCCGCATGCCAGGAACTGCCGGAGGTCAACTCGTCCCGCTCCAGCAGGATCGTGTCCTTCCACCCGAACTTGGCCAGATGATACAGGATCGAACAGCCCACGACGCCGCCCCCGATCACCACCACCCTGGCATGGCTGGGCAGCGGCTTGCCGCGCCCGGTTTCATCCTTTTGAACGTTCAGCGTCGATTGCGCCAGGTTGTCGCCCATTTCCCTTGTCCCTTTCTTCGTGCCGGGCGCGTGGCCCAACAGCCTATCAGTCTCTGTTCAAGCCCAATCCATCACGACCTTGCCGGAATTGCCCGAGATCATCGCGGCAAAGCCCTCCTCGAAATCGTCGATGGAAATCCGGTGCGTGATCAGGCCGGACACATCCAGGCCCGACTGCACCAGCGCGATCATCTTGTACCAGGTCTCGTACATCTCGCGCCCGTAGATGCCCTTGATATGCAGCATCCGGAAAATCACCGTGTTCCAGTCCACCGGAAATTCCGTCGGCGCGATGCCCAGCAGCGCAACCTTGCCGCCGTTGTTCATGCGAGAAATCATCTGCTGCATCGCCGCGCTCGCCCCTGACATCTCCAGCCCCACGTCGAACCCCTCGGTCATGCCGATCTCGTCCATCACGTCGCGCAGCTGTTCCTTCGAGACATCGACCACATACTGCACCCCCATCGTCCGGGCCAGATCCAGCCGATAGGGGTTGATATCGGTGATCACCACCTTTCGCGCACCCACCTTCTGGGCGACCAGCGCGCCCATGATTCCGATCGGCCCCGCGCCGGTGACAAGCACATCCTCGCCCACCAGATCGAAGCTCAGCGCGGTGTGCACGGCGTTTCCGAACGGGTCGAAGATGGCCGCGATCTCGTCGGGGATATCCTCGGGGATCGGCACGACATTGCTTTCGGGAATGCACAGGTATTCGGCAAACGCGCCCGGACGGTTCACGCCCACGCCCTTGGTGTTCCGGCACAGGTGCCCCCGCCCGGCCCGGCAATTCCGGCAGGTGCCGCAGACGATATGCCCCTCACCCGAGACCCGCTGCCCGATCCGGTATTTCACCGCAGCCGCGCCCGTGTCGACGATCTCGCCCACGAATTCATGCCCCACCACCATGGGCACCGGCACGGTCTTCGCGCTGAATTCGTCCCATTTCCAGATATGCACGTCCGTTCCGCAGATGGCGGTCTTCCTCACCTTGATCAGCACGTCGGCCGGCCCCGGCTCGGGTACGGGCACATATTCCATCCAAAGCCCCGGTTCGGGTTTCGCCTTCACCAGCGCCTTCATCTCGTTCTGCATGCGTCTACTCCCACAAATCCGTGCTGAGGTATTTGAGCCCGCTGTCACACACCACAAAGGCGATGCAGCCGCCCTTTTCAGGGCCCGTCAACAATCGCACCGCCGCCGCCAGGTTGGCGCCGGCGGAATACCCTCCGAAGATGCCTTCATGCCGCGCCAGCAGCCGTGCATGATCCCGCGCTTCACCGCCTGAAACAGTGACTGTTCCGGCCAAATCCGTGCCATCCAAGTGCTTCAGGTCGGGCATGGAATAGCCCCCGCCCTGGATCGGATGCTCTGCCTTGTCCGGCTCCACCGCAAAGCAGCGCACGCCATGCCGCACAAAGAACCGCGCCGCCCCGCCCAGCGTGCCGCCCGAGCCGACGAAATCGCAAAACGCCGTCACTGTCCCACCGGATTGTTCCCAGATTTCGGGCGCAGTGCCGGTCTCATGCGCAAAGGGGTTGCCCTCCCGCGCGAACTG
>JAUIBJ010000009.1 GCA_030428025.1 Alphaproteobacteria bacterium | reverse complement strand
TGATCGAGAATACCGACCAACGTTCCAAGGACTACGGCGAGATCGCCCGGACCTTTCGGCCGGGACATGCCGACATCACCTATCACCTGAAATACGGTCTGCGCGACTATCGCGGCGGCGGGCGGTCGTCGGCACGCGAGACGGCGGCGCGGGTGGCCGCCGGCGGCGTGGCCCGCGCGGCGCTGGCCACGCTTGCGCCGAAGGTCGAGATCCGGGGGTACATGACCCGCATGGGCGAGATGGAGATCGACCGCAACCGCTTCGACTGGGATGCGATCGGCGAAAACGATTTCTGGCTGCCGGATGCCGCGGCCCTGCCGGAGTGGGAAACCTACCTCCAGAAGATCCGCAAGGCGCAGGATTCCGTGGGCGCAGAGATCGAGATCTGCGCCCGTGGCGTGCCGGCCGGTCTGGGGGCGCCGGTCTATGGCAAACTCGACACCGATCTGGCGGCGGCGGCGATGTCGATCAACGCGGTCAAAGGCGTGGAGATCGGAGAGGGGATGTCGGCGGCGCGCCTGAAGGGTACCGAGAATGCGGATGAGATCTTGATGGGCGCGGATGGCCCGGAATTCTCCTCCAACCACGCCGGCGGCATCCTGGGCGGGATTTCCACCGGCCAGGACATCGTGCTGCGCTTTGCGGTCAAGCCGACCTCGTCGATCCTGACGCCGCGCCGGTCGATCCGGACGGATGGCAGCCCGACAGAGGTGGTCACCAAGGGCCGGCACGACCCCTGCGTCGGCATCCGCGCGGTGCCAGTGGGCGAGGCGATGGTGGCCTGCGTGATCCTCGACCATCTGCTCTTGCATCGGGGTCAGGTGGGCGAGGGGCCGCGCGGGCGCATCGGCTGACGCCCCACGGCCGCGCGGCGTCAGATCCCGGGCTTGCGCGCAATCACGGCAAACTGGCTGATGGAAAAGAAAAACCGGCCCGACGCCGCCAGGTCCTCCTGTTCCTTGCGCCACGCCGCGGCCTCTGCCTTGCCGACAATCCCATGCCGGGTGGCAAAATTTTCCATCAAGGTCAGCATCACGATGGCAAGGCCATCGGGTTTGAGAACGTGATCTGTGATCGTGACAGGGCGGATGTCCTGAATCTCAAAACCCGCATCGCTCAGGACCGGGGGCAAGACCGCCGGAATGCGCCGCTCAGCGAAATGGCCGTCCCACGCGGCGACCATACGATCCATGCGTGCCTGATCCTCGGTATGCCAGACCAGACTGTCGAAATGTATGTCACTGACAACCAGCCGACCGCCGGGTTTCAGGACACGGAATGCCTCGCTTGCCGCCTTTTCGAGATCGTCGAGATATTCGAAAACCTGAACCGAAACGGCCTTGTCCATCGACGCGTCCTCGATCGGTAGCGCATAGGCGGAGCCCTCCCGGAATGAGACCCAGTCGAAATCCGCGCATCTTTCCATTGCCGGTTTGCGCATCTCCGCACTCGGATCGACACCGATGATGCGACCGTTGGGCCCGACGGCGCGGGCCAGTTCCACGGACAAAAGCCCGTTTCCACTTCCGATATCCAGAATCGTTTCCGATGGTCTGGGCGAAACCGCGTCAAAGGACAGCATGCGCCTCAGCACGATGTCCGAGCCCTGGTATGCGATTTCCAGCAGGCGAGCCGTTTCTTCATCAAAATTAAGCATGTTGGAATCCCCCCACGGCCAGTCTAGCGAGGTGAGGGTAATTAGTAACCCAAGCGTTAACTCGCGGCTTTCTGCCGCGACAGCTGCACGGCCAGGATGCCGCCCGTCACCACCATCACGCCCAGAATATCCCAGGGTCCGAGTTTTTCATTCAGCACGATCGCGGCGATGGCCACACCCAGAAACGGGTTGAGGAAGTGGAAGGTCGCCGCCTTGACCGCCCCGATCCGGTTCACGAGGCGGAACCAGACCAACGTCGCCGCCAGTCCCGGTATCAGCGTCGTGTAAAGGAAGGCGATGACCAGCCGCCACGACCAGTCCACCTCCATCGTTTCGGTCGCCGCGCCGATGGTGCCCAGGATGGCGGCCCCCACCAGCATCTGCAGTCCCACCACCATCAGGAAGTTGCCGCCCGAGGTCGCCCCGCGCACCGCCAGCGTGGCGAAGGTCAGCGCGATCACGCCCAACACGCACAGCGTCACACCAAAGAGATCCGCACCGCCCTGCAACCGCGTGCCCATGATGATGGCCACGCCGACCATGCCCGCCAACAGCCCAACACTTCCCATCGGGCCTATCTTCTCGCCGAAAACCGCCCAGCTTGCCAGCCCGACCAGAAGCGGCATGGTCGATGCCACAATCGCAGCCAGAGAGGCCTCCACCGTCTGCATCGCCACGAAATAGAGCCCCAGATAGAGCGCGTTTTGGCAGACGCCGAAAATGATCGTCGCGCGCCATTGCCGGGGCGTCAGGCGCCAGCTTTGCCCCAGCATCCGAGCGATCAGCACGCCCAGCACGCCGGAAATCAGGAACCGCAAGGCCAGCGATGTCACCGGCGGCGCGACCGTCACGATCAGCCGGGCAGAGGTGAAGGCGCTCGACCACATGACGGCAAAGGCCAGGCCCATCGCGATTGCCCGAATGTCCATGCCGTCCGTCTGCCTCCCGAAAATGGAAAAGGGCCGCTCCTTGCGCGGGCGACCCTTTCCGAAACTCGTGCCGATTTCAAGGTCAGTCGTTAACGCTGTCCTTGAGCGCCTTGGCGATGGTCATCTTGACCACCTTGTCAGCCGGCTTGCTGATCTGTTCGCCGGTGGCGGGGTTGCGCACCATCCGCGCGGGGCGTTCGCGGCAATAGATCTTGCCGACGCCGGGAAGGGTAACCGCGCCGCCGTTCGAAACCTCGCGGGTGATCACGTTGACGACCGCATCCAGGGCCGCACTCGCGGATTTCTTGTCGGCGCCCATCTCGTCTGCGAGGGCCGCGACCAGTTGCGTTTTCGTCATCGGTTTTGCCATTTCATGGTCTCCTTTCACTGCCCGCTCCTTGGGGCCTCGTGCGGCGATTTAACTGTATCTTGATGGTGAACACAACGAATAGTGTAAGAAAAGAAGGGTTTTTGCCGGATTTTGTGGCGATTTTTGCCTCTCAGAGAAAGGCGGTTTCGTCGAAACTGCGCAGTTTCCGGCTGTGGATGCGCTCCAGCGGCATCTCGCGCAGCGTTTCCATCGCCCGTATGCCGATCATCAGGTGCCGCGCCACCTGCGTCTTGTAGAAGGCGCTGGCCATGCCGGGAAGCTTCAATTCGCCATGCAGCGGCTTGTCGGAGACGCAAAGCAGCGTGCCATAGGGCACCCGGAAACGAAAGCCGTTGGCGGCCACGGTGGCGCTTTCCATGTCGAGCGCGATGGCGCGCGACTGCGACAGGCGCTGCACCGGACCCGACTGGTCGCGCAGTTCCCAGTTGCGGTTGTCGAAACTGGCGACTGTGCCGGTGCGCATGATCCGCTTGAGGTCATAGCCCTTCAGCTGCGTCTCGGTCGCCACCGCCTCTTCCAGGGCGATCTGGATTTCCGCCAGCGCCGGGATCGGCACCCAGGCGGGCAGGTCGGCGTCCAGAACGCCGTCTTCGCGCAGATAGGCATGGGCCAGAACGAAGTCGCCAAGACTTTGCGTGTTGCGCAGCCCTGCGCAGTGGCCGACCATGATCCAGGCATGCGGGCGCAGCACGGCGATATGGTCGGTGGCCGTTTTGGCGTTTGAGGGGCCTACACCGATATTGACCAGCGTGATTCCCGCCCCGCCCGGCCGCTTGAGGTGATAGCTGGGCATCTGCGGCAGTTTCGCCGTCGGATCGAGCGGCGCGTCGGGCCGGGTGATCTGGCTGTTGCCGGGGCCCACGAAGGCGGTATATCCGCTGGCCGGATCGCCCAGCATCCGGCGGGCATAGGCCTCGAACTCGGCCACGTAGAACTGATAGTTGGTGAACAGCACATGGGTCTGGAAATGGCCCGGATCGGTGGCTGTGTAGTGGCTGAGCCGGGCCAGCGAGTAATCCACCCGCTGCGCGGTGAAGGGGGCCAGGGCACCGGCCCCGTCCGGGCCGGGCCGGAACATGCCGTTGACGATATCGTCATTGGTGGTCGACAGATCCGGTACATCGAACACGTCGCGGAGGGTAAACTCCGCTGCGCCCTCCTGCGGCACGGTCAGGCCCGGATCGCCGGCCACCGCGAAATGCACGGGCATAGGGATGTCGGAGACGCCGATCGTCACCGGCACCCCGTGATGGTCCATAACCAGCTGCATCTGCTGGCTCAGGTAGTCGCGGAACAGCCGCGGTCGGGTGACGGTGGTGGCATAGGTGCCGGGTTCGGCCACATGTCCGAAGCTGAGCCGGCTGTCGATCTGGGCAAAGCTTGTGGTGGTGACCCGGATTTCGGGATAGAAGGCGCGGATGCGTCCCGCCGGAGCGCCCTGCGCCATCGCCGCGGAAAATTCCCGGCACAGGAATCCGGCGGCGTCCTCGTAGAGCTCGATCAGGCGGTCGACGGCCCGGCCGGCATCGGTGAAGTCTTCTGGGCCGGGCAGGTCGGGGCATGTCACCCCGGCCGTCTGATCGCTGTCCGCCATGGATTGTGTCCGTCACATTCAACTTTTATGGCCCACGTTGACACGGGGCCGGGTGCCGATCAACCTGCCCTTGCCAGGGGATGCAGGCAAGGGAAATGACATGGATTTCGAAACGGTCGGTCCCGAGGAATTCGGTGCCTCGCTGCAGGGGATAGGGCTCAACCTTCTGGTGCGCGACGTGAAGGCGCAGGTGCGGTTCCTTGAGGCGGTGTTCGGCATGAAGGGCCATCAGGTGAGCGGGGATTTCGCCATCGTGTCCTACTGCGACCAGTCGTTTCAGCTGCACGCCGATCACACCTATGGCGCGCATCCCCTGCTGGGGTTGCTTCCGGAGGCGCCGCCGCGCGGGGCGGGGATAGAGATCCGGCTTTACGAGACCGACCCCGACGAGGCGGCAGTTCGGGCCGGGGCCGCTGGCGGCCATGTGCTGGCGCCGCCCGCCGACAAGCCGCACGGTCTGCGCGAGGCCTGCATTCTTTGCGAAAACGGCTATGCCTGGGTGCCGTCGCGACCGCTGACGATGGACGAACGCGCCGCGCTGTCCTAAAACCTTCCCATGGGCAAGACACTGATTTCCTTCGGGCACGGCTATTCCGCCCGGGCGCTGGCGCGGCGGCTATTGCCGAAGGGCTGGACGATTTACGGCACCACCCGCAGCCCCGAAAAGGCAGAGGGTCTGCGCGCCGAGGGCGTGCGGCCGGTGCTTTGGCCCGATGGCGACCTGAGCGCGGCCTTCGCCGAGGCGACCCACCTTCTGGCCTCCGCGGGTCCGGACGCGGATGGCGATCCGGTTCTGGCACATTGCGAGGCCGAGATCCAAGCGCTGGCGCCCCGGCTGGACTGGGCCGGCTACCTGTCTACCACCGGCGTCTATGGCGACCATCAGGGCGGCTGGGTGGACGAGACAACCCCGCTCGCGCCCTCGACCCGCCGGGGCCGGTTGCGGGTGGCGGCCGAGGCGCAATGGCAGGCCATCGAGGGGCTGCCGCTGCATATCTTCCGGCTGGCGGGGATCTACGGGCCGGGCCGCGGGCCGTTCGAGAAGGTCCGCCAGGGTACGGCGCGGCGGATCGTGAAGGAGGGTCAGGTATTCAGCCGGATCCATGTCGATGATATCGCCCAGGTGCTGGAGGCCTCGATCGACCGCCCCAACCCGGGCGCGGCCTACAATGTCTGCGACAACGACCCGGCCCCGCCGCAGGACGTGATCGGTTACGCCGCCGAGTTGCTGGGCCTGCCCCTGCCGCCCGAGGTGCCGTTCGACGAGGCCCAGATGAGCCCGATGGCGCGCAGCTTCTATGCGGAATCGAAGCGCGTGGACAACCGCCGCATCCACGAGGAACTGGGGGTGAGGCTGCTTTTCCCCGGCTACCGGTCCGGGCTTCGGGCCCTGCTCGACGCCGAAACCTGACCGCGCGCCGCTGAAGGGACAGCACCCGTTTCGGGAGGTCGGAGCAGGGCGGCGCCCCGCCCGAACGGCTAGTCCACCCGACGCACGAGCAACTGGTTGCCCGGCCCGACCTTGGTCTCGAAGACCTTCAGCTCCTTCACCAGATCGCTCAGCTTTTTCTTGCCATAGCTCCGCGTGTCGAAATCGGGCTTGTCGGCTTGAATCTGCTGCCCGATCCGGCCCAGAGGAAACCATTCATCGTCCTGGTCGATCTTTTCCATCGCGTCGGTGATCAGCTTGCGCGCCTCGGCGATGCGGCGGGTATCGAGCCCCTGACCCTTGCCCTTGTCCGGGGCGGTTTCCTCGTAGATGTTCTCGATCGCCACGAAGCGGTTGCAGGCGTTTTTCAGCGCATCCGGGGCCTTGGCCTCGCCGATGCCGATCACCGTCAGGCCCTGTTCGCGGATGCGGCTGGCAAGCCTTGTGAAATCGCTGTCGGAACTCACCAGCACGAAGCCGTCGAAATGGCCCGCATGCAGGATGTCCATCGCGTCGATCACCAGCCCGATATCCGAGGCGTTCTTGCCCTTGGTGTTGGCGGTTTGCTGATGCTGCACGAGCCCCAGTTTCTGCGCCGTCTTGGTCCAGCCCGAAAGCTGCTGGTTCGACCAGTCGCCATAGACCCGGCGCAGACCCGGCTCGCCATAGGAGGTGACCTCCCGCAGTATCGCCTCGGCATATTTCGAGGGCACGTTGTCGGCGTCGATCAGAACCGCCAGAAGGTGGGATTTCTCGGGCATGGGGCCTCCTTTTACCCGACCATGCCGCATTTGGCGGCCGGTGTCACCGCGTCAATCCGAGCCCCTTCGCCCGAGCCGCCGCCGCGGCCCGGGTGCCGACGCCCAGCTTGCGGAAAACCTTCTTGAGGTGATAGCGCACGGTATTGGCCGAAACGCCCAGCCGGTCGGCGATCTGAGGGTTCGAAAGCCCCTCGGTCAGAAGCACCAGGCAGGCCTGCTCTTCGCGGGTCAGATTGGGCGGCACAGTCTCGGCGGGGGCGTCGGCCGCTTCCGCTCGCAGGGCGACGATCCGGTCCATCATCGTGGCGGCCAGCAGGAACACCACCGGTTTCGTCGCCTCGAACGCCTCGGCCCTGTTGTCGCCCTGCATGTAGACGGTGACGAACCGGATTGCGCCGGGGGTGTTCAGCGGCACCAGCCAGGCCTGGTTGATGTTCCACAGCTTCAACAGCGACAACTGGACCGACGAGGTGACCGTTCGCGGCGCGGATCTGACATGTGCGACATAGTCGAAAGGTGCGCTGAGGGTTTGCATCGCGGGAAAGACCGGATCGCCCTGCGGCCAGTTGCGCGGCAGGTAGGACAGATAATCGCCCCTGAAATAGTTGGCCGAAAAGAAGGTGAAGGCGCGATCGGGCTGGCCGAGCAAAGCCGGATCGATCGAGCCATAATCGAAATACTTGTAGCCCAGCCGGGCGATCTCTGCTTCGAACGCGCTTTCCACCTTTGCCACCGTCCCGAGCGCGGCCAGTTTCGCTTCGAATTCCGCAGCCCCCCGCATGCCGCCTCAGTTCAGCGGGATCGTGGCGCTCAGCGACAGGCCAAAGCTGTTCTGCCCCTTCTCGAAGCTGGTGGCGTTACCGGCAAAGCTGATCGTGGCACCCGAATCGGTCTGCACGCTCAGCCCTGCGGTGGCGGTGGCGCCGAAGGTGCCTGAACTGGAGAACGTCCCGTTCGGCAACAGGAAGGACTGCGTGCCGGTGAGGTTGGCGAAGGCGGTCAGCCCGAAGCTGGGGGTGATCGTCTGGGTGCCGGCGGCATTGCGGTAGCTTTTCGAGACCGTCGCCCCGCTCTGAAGCGACAGCCGTTCGCTGGTTCTGCCCGGCGCGAGCGTTCCATCGGACAGAAGGAAGGCATCCTGATCGGCATAGAGATAGGAGGCACCCACGCTGGGCGAGATGATCAGTCCGCTGTCGCTTTCGATCCGGCCCGACAGCTTGGCCTGGGCCGCGAAGGAAGAGATTTCCGGGCTGCCGGTGGTGATGCTGGCGGGCTGCACGAAGACCGAACTCAGATCGGCATGTGTATAGGCGCCGACGATATCCAGAAACAGGGTGTCCGACAGCCGTGTCTGAACGAAGGCGCCGATCGAGGCGGTGTCGGCATCGGTGCTGCCCGAGTTGCCACTGAGATCAGAAATGGCATACCGGCCTACAATGCCCACATTCACATCCGGTGTAAGCAGCCAGCTAACCCCGCCGGCCAGCGCATAGGTTTCGCCATCCTGGCCTACGCCGGCGCGCCCGTCGTCATGGAAGGTGAGCGTGCCGTTGAAGAAGATGTTGAGCCGCGGATCGAGTCCGGTGTCCTGCCCGCGCGTGCTGATTGAGAACGCGAGCTGTCCGCCGGCTCTGCCGGTAGACCGCGCGGCGAACGCCACCGGCGGGGCCGGCTGGACGGTAGGCACGATCGATTGCGCACCCTGCTGGAGTTCCGAACATTTCCGGATCAGGTCTTCGAGTTCCTTCTTGAGGGCCTCGGCTTCCGCTTCCGCCTTCTTGGCCTCGGCGCGCCGCTTGTCGGCGACGAAGTCCAGCCCGCCGGAAAAGTCGTCGATCAGCTCCTGCACCTGTTGAAACTCGAAGTCGGACCGGATCCGCTTGGGGATGACCGCCAATGTGGCTTCCGCGTTCTTCACATCGAATTCCACATTGGGCAGGTCTTTGCGTGCCCGGACGAAGGCCGCGACCGCCCTGATGATATCCTCGCGGCCCGCGTCCACCTCGTCGAACTGCGTGCTCAGGTCGAAGTGGAACTCCACGAATTTGGCGATGGCCGGATCGTCCGTGCCAACGAAACCGAGGTCCCCCTCGGTCTCGGCAATCGCGCCTTCCAGTTTCTGCGGATCGATCCCCGTTGCCTCGGCCAGGGCCGCGGCGTCCTGCATCCTCTTTCGGGCGGCTTCCAGATCGGCCTTCGCATCCGTTATCTGTTGTCTGGCGTCTTCAATTCGTTCCTGCTCGGTCTCGACAGAGGACTGAAAGCCGCGCAGCCCGATACTGTGTTCCAGTATGGCCTGAGCGGCGGCAAGGTCGTCGATGTTCGGAACCGGACCTTCCGAGATGATCTGCACCGACCCGAGCTCTTGCGCGATCGCTTCAACGAACTCCTCGGCCGCGGCAATGACCTCGTCGAGGTTGCGCCCGACCTCGCGCACCGATGCGTCATCGGTGCCTTTCAGCCCGTTGATCCTGTCGAGATTGTCCGCTTCGATCAGAAGCGCGAGCACCTCGTCGTTCTTCTCGGCGATCTTGTCTTCCAGCTCCTTGATCAGGGGGCCGCAGGGAATTTTCGTCGCGGTCAGCCGGCCATCCAGCCCGATGACGGCTTCGCCTTCCAGAAATCCCTCTCGCGGGTCGACAATGGCGACGGCGCGGTTACCCGCGTTCCGGTTCCGCGGCTGGGGATTCTGTCCTTGCCCCTGCGCATTCCTGTTCTGGGCCTGTCCCGCCGGGATCTGAACCGCGCCGTCCTTTCTCTGCCCGGTTCGCCCAAGCCCGGCAAGGCCTGCAGCAAGCTGGTCGCCGAACGCATCCGGAATGCCGAAGACCTCGCCCAGATCGGGGAAGCTGTTGCCGCCCGGCAGGATGGTGTCGCCCACCGCCGAGGCCTGATCGGCCGCGGCCTGCCCGTTGGTGGAGGGGGTGGGTTCGGGCTCTGGTTCCGGAGGCGGTGGCGGCGTGTCGTTGTCGATGAACTGAATGGTGAATGTCGTTGGCGTTTCGGAAGAACCGCCGAAAATCACCACGCTGACCGCCCCGTCGTAATCGGTCTCGACGGTGAAGGTTCGCGAGATCGAGCCACTTTGCGGGATGATGACGCTGGTGACTTCCGGGTCGCCCACGAACAGCACCACCTCGGCCCCCGGCGGCCCCGAGGCGGTGATCGTGACGGTCTGGCCGGGTTTCAGGGTGCTCTCGCCGAAGGACTGGATGTCGGTAACGTCCGATGCGGAACTGCCCGAGAAGGACAGGAACACGGTCTGGGCTCGTACGGGGCCGACGGAGGCCACCAGGGCACAAAGCGCCAAGAGCGCGGCGGCGGTCCCGCCCGACCCGCGTCCAAGGGCCGTGAACCCGAAGAAGATCCGAAGAACGCCTACGATCGCGCGCAGGAATACCCAGTGCTGAAAATCCGTGCGCATCTGTCCCCCAAAACGAATTGACCTAAGGTAAATTTGGCCGAGACCCTACGGGATCGGGGGCACAGAACAAGAAAAAAGGACGCGCCCACTACTCAGGTGAGTAGCGGGCGTGAAAAAAACCGGGGGCCGGGTCGGCCCCGTCACTCCTCGGCGGGGGCGATCTTGTCCAGCGTGCGGGTTTCGAAATCGGCCGCGTCATGGCGCTCGTGCAGTTGCTCCTGTGGCTTGCCCGAGGTCTTGTTGACCATGCGTCCGCGCTTGACTGCCGGCCGCTCGGCCAGCTTCTTCGCCCAGGCCATCACATGTTCGTATTCGTGCACGCTGAGAAAAGTCGCGGCGTCGCCATAGGCACGGCCCAGTGCCAGGTTTCCGTACCAGGGCCAGATCGCCATGTCGGCAATGGAATAGTCGTCGCCGGCGATATAGGGCCGCGTGGCCAGTTCCCGGTCGAGTACGTCAAGCTGCCGTTTGGTTTCCATAGCATAGCGATTGATGGGATATTCGTACTTCTCCGGCGCATAGACATAGAAATGCCCGAACCCGCCGCCGAGGAACGGCGCGCTGCCCATCTGCCACATCAGCCAGTTGATCACTTCGGTGCGGCCCGGTCCGCTTTTGGGCAGGAAAGCACCGAACTTCTCGGCCAGATGCATCAGGATCGAGCCGCTTTCAAAGACCCGCAGGGGGTTGTCGCCAGTGTGATCGACCATGGCGGGGATCTTGGAATTGGGGTTGATTTCGGTAAACCCGCTGCCGAACTGGTCACCTTCGCCGATGTCGATCAGCCAGGCGTCGTATTCGGCATCGTGCCCGGCCTCCAGCAACTCCTCGAACATGATCGTCACCTTGACGCCATTGGGCGTCCCCAGCGAATAAAGCTGGAATGGATGCTTGCCCACCGGAAGCGGCTTGTCATGGGTGGGCCCGGCGATGGGGCGGTTTGTCGAGGCGAAATGTCCGCCGCTTTCCTTGTCCCAAGTCCAGACCTCGGGCGGTGTATAGGCTTCGTCTGCCATGTTCATGCTCCACTTCGGTGTTTGTTCAATCACGTAACGATATGAGCGGGGGTTTCAAGCTGCGGCGCCGCAGAGGAGCCTGTGCGCCGGGCCACGGGTCGCGCGTCGGGCCGCCGGTTTCGGAGTAAGGGGGCGCGGCATTGGAAAAGGCGCATCCGATCCCATATCATGAATAGCGGCGGGCGATGCGCCCGCCGGTCCCATCAAAGGGAGACGGCCATGACCACCACCCTTCGCAAGACGCTTCTCGCCGCCATCGCCGCCGGGCTGTTCGCCACGGCCGGCACGGGCCCGTCTCCGGCGCGGGCCGATCCGGCCCTTGCCGAGATTCTCGACGACGTGATCCGCGAGGTCCGGGATCACCGCAGGCACCGGGGTGACCGGGTGACGCGTCACCGGTACGACCTGGACGATTTCAGATTCGGGGATCGCGGATACCGCAAGCACCATCGCCATTACCGGCACTACCGGCCCCGGCATGGAGAATATTCGAACAGCGTTCGCGGGCTCTATCTGCCCGGGTACGACATGGAAAGGGTGCTGCGCTGGAACTATTCCGGCAACCGGCGCTAAGCCCGGCGCGGGATCTTCAGGGGCCGAGGGGTGTTGCTCAACCCTCGGCCCCAAATGGGTGGACAAGCAGCGGTCAGTAGACCACCACGCTCCGGATCGACTCGCCTGAATGCATCAGGTCGAACCCCTTGTTGATGTCTTCCAGCGGCATGGTGTGGGTGATCATCGGGTCGATCTCGATCTTGCCCTGCATGTACCAGTCGACGATCTTGGGCACGTCGGTGCGGCCGCGCGCGCCGCCGAAGGCGGTGCCTTTCCAGACCCGGCCGGTGACCAGCTGGAAGGGCCGCGTGGAAATTTCGGCCCCTGCCGGAGCTACGCCGATGATGATCGATTCGCCCCAGCCCTTGTGCGCGCATTCCAGAGCGGTTCGCATCACGTTAACATTGCCCGTGGCGTCGAAGGAGTAATCGGCCCCGCCGCCGGTCAGCTCGACCAGATGTGCCACCAGATCGCCCTGCACGTCATTGGGGTTGACGAAATCGGTCATGCCGAAACGCCGGGCCATCTGGCTCTTGCCGTCGTTGATATCGACGCCGACGATCTGGTCGGCACCCGCCAGCCGCAGTCCCTGGATGACGTTGAGCCCGATCCCGCCCAGGCCGAAGACCACCGCGCGGCTGCCGATTTCCACCTTGGCGGTGTTGATCACCGCGCCGATCCCGGTGGTCACACCGCAGCCGATATAGCAGATCTTGTCGAAAGGCGCGTCCTTGCGCACCTTGGCCAGTGCGATTTCGGGCAGGACGGTGTGGTTGGAGAAGGTCGAACAGCCCATGTAATGCAGGATCGGCGTGCCGTCGAGCATCGAGAAGCGCGAGGTGCCGTCGGGCATCACGCCCTGACCTTGGGTCGAGCGGATTGCCTGGCAGAGGTTGGTCTTGGGGTTTAGGCAGTATTCGCATTCACGGCATTCCGGCGTGTAGAGCGGGATCACGTGATCTCCCGGCTCCAGCGAGGTGACGCCGGGGCCCACCTCCACCACCACGCCCGCGCCTTCATGGCCCAGGATCGCCGGAAAGGCACCCTCGGGGTCGGCGCCCGAAAGAGTGAAATCGTCGGTGTGGCAAAGCCCGGTGGCCTTGACCTCGACCAGAACCTCGCCGGCCTTTGGCCCGTCGAGATTCACTTCCATGATTTCCATCGGCTTGCCGGCCTCGAGGGCCACGGCGGCTGTGGTGCGCATTCAACTGTCCTCCCAATGTGATTTGGGCCGACTTTGGGCGAAAGAGCACATGTTTTCAATAGAAGGCTGGCGCAGGGGGTTGAGATGCTCGGGCGTTCTGGCGAGACTGTCGGCAGAAGACAGAAGAGAGGGAACGGATGCGCCGGACGCTGGTTGCGCTGCTTTTTCTGGCCGGCTGTGGCTCCGCCGCCGAGACGGGTCAGGACGTGCCGCCCCGACTGGAGGAGGCGGGGCCGGACAGTTGCGGGCTGGCCGAGAACGCGGCGCTGGTGGGTCAACCCGTGGGCGCCTTCGACCAGGCGGCGTGGGAGGCGCCGGTGCGCATCATCCCGCCGGGCGGCATCGTCACCATGGAATACAATCCGAAACGTCTGAACATCGACCTCGACAATGGTGGGCGGATCGTGCGGTTCTGGTGCGGTTGAGCGGCTGACCCGTCAGCACTGGTGTCAGCCGACTCGACTCGCGGGCAGCAGCGGGCTAGATTTAGAACAAATCAAGAACATGCTGCTGCCATGCCCGCACGCCGAATCCTGTCCGTCTGGTTTCCCCGGCTCGGGGCCGAGCGCCTGTTGCGGCGCATGGCCCCGGCCGGCGACATGCCTTTTGCCATGGTGTGCGACACCGGCCAGATGCAGGTGCTCTCCTCGGTGTCGCAGGCGGCCGAGGCGGCGGGGCTGAGGCCGGGCCAGCCCTTGCGCGACGCCCATGCGCTTTGCGCCGGGCTGGTGACCCGGCTGCAGAACCCGCAGGCCGAGGCCGCCTTTCTGGATGCGCTCACCCGCTGGGCGGGCCGGTTTTCGCCCTGGGTGGCGGCGGAACGGCCGGATGCGCTTCTGCTCGACATCACCGGCTGCGCGCATCTCTTCGGCGGTGAGGCGGAGATGGTGGAGCGGGTCGCTGGCGAGGCCGCCGATCTGGGCCTGACCGCGCTTTGCGGGCTGGCCGACACGGTGGGCGCGGCCTGGGCGCTGGCGCGCTATGCCGGGGCGGCGCCGGGGCATGAACGGTCGGGCGACGCGATCGATCAGGAGGCGCGCGCCACCCGCTCGCGCGCGGCCAAGCGGCGGCATTGGGAACGGGGCGGGGCTGCGCCGTCGCTGGCCGCGCCCCGGGCCGGGCCCGCGCGCATTGCCCCGCCCGGGCAGGCGCATGGCCTGCTGTCGCCCCTGCCGGTGGCCGCGCTGCGGCTGGCGCCGGAACAGGTCGAGGCGCTGGCCCGGGTGGGGCTGCGCCGGGTGGGCGACCTTCTGGGGCAGCCGCGCGGGCCGCTGGCCCGCCGCTTCGGGCGCGAGGTGATCCTGCGGCTGGATCAGGCCATCGGCGCCGTGCCCGAGCCCGTCTCGCCCGCCGCCGCCCCGCCGCGCTTTGCCGTGCGGTTGAGCCTGCCCGAGCCCATCGGGCTGACGGACGACATGCTGGCCGCGCTCGACCGGCTGGTGCCGCGGCTCTGCACGCTGCTGCGCGAGAAGGGGCGTGGCGTGCGGCGGGTGCGGCTGCAGGCCTGGCGGGTGGACGACACCATGCAGTGGATCGAGGCGGGGCTTGCCCGCGCCGCCGACGCGCCTGACCGCATCCGCCCGCTGCTGGCCCACCGGATCGACGAGATCGAGGCGGGTTTCGGCATCGACATGCTGCGGCTGGAGGCGGTGCAGACCGAACCGCTGCACGAGCGGACGCGCAGCGGCCATCTGGAGGCCACGGCCGCCGCCCGCGCCCGGGCCGGGCGCGGTGCCGCGCTCGACGACCTGATCGGCCGGATCGGCGGGCGGCTGGGGATGGAGGCGATCACCCGCCGCCACCCGGTCAGCAGCCATATCCCCGAAAAATGCGCCCAGGTGCTGGCCGCCGCCTGGTCGGAGCCGGCCGGGGACTGGCCCGCGCCCCCCGCGCCGCGCCCGCTTCTGCTCTGGCGGCCCGAGCCGGTGACGGCGCTCGACAGCCCCCACCCGCCGGGCGCGTTCCGCTGGCGCGGCCGCGACCATGCGCTGGCCGAGGCTCGCGGGCCGGAGCGGATTGCGCCGGAATGGTGGCTGGACGAGCCCGACTGGCGCAGCGGCGTGCGCGACTACTGGCAGGTGATCACCCAAGCCGGCGAAAAGCTGTGGCTGTTCTACGCCCATGGCGCGGCGCTCAGCCCCGGCTGGTTCTGTCAGGGCCGGTTCGCCTGAGCGCCCCGGCCCCTTGCATTCCACCTCAGAACGCCTTGCGCCAGGCGAAGACGACCGACCAGTCGCGCTTGAGTTGCACGCCGTTCAGGTCCTGATAGACCGGCACGCCCAGCTCCATCCCCATCCGGTGCCCCTTGAGCGGCCCGCGCATCACCCCGAGATCGGCGCCCGCGAACATCGTCACCGTCTCGCCGCCATAGTTCAGCGGATCGGCCCCCTGCATCGGCCCGGCGATGAACGGATCCTGCCCACGGATCCGCCCCGCCGTCTTTGCCTCGATCCGTCCCGAAAGGCTGAGCCACGGGGCGGGTTTCACCCCGGTCCAGGCGGTCAGCGCCGCCTCATCGCCCAGGGCATAGCCTTCGCTGTTCTTGCCCAGCCGGATCACCCCATGCGCCTGCGCCCCCCAGTGCCAGCGGCCCCGGGCGCTCTGCCAGGTCACCATCGGCATCAGGTCGACAGTGCCCGAGCCGAGCTGCATGCCATAGGCCATCCGCCGCAAAGGCCGGGTGCCCATGGGGGTCAGCATCACGTCGGTTTCGGTGATCGAACCGGTGGGCAGGCTGATGCCCAGCCCGAGGTTCAGGCTGCGGGGGCCTTTGCGCATCGCCTCGTAATGCGCGCCGAGGCGGATATCGCCCAGCCCTTCCGAGGCCATCTTGTTGCCGCCCAGGACCGCCGCCCCCGCCGGCCCGGCAAAGGTGAGCGCACTCATGGATTTGCTGACATAGGGCACCATCGCGCCCACGGTCAGCCGGTCGGTCGCGCCATACATCACGCCCAGCATGTGCATGGTCATGCGCATTTCGGTGGGCACCACCCGCAGCGTCGGCGGCTGCCCCGGCAGGCCGAAGAAACGGTTGGGCACGGTGGTGGCGATGAAGGCGGGGCTGACGTCGGTGGTGCCGATGCGACTGCCCTGCATCTGCATATGGCCGATGCGATAGGCCAGCATGAACTTGCCCTTGGGCAGGATATGCCGGCCCATCACGCCGAGAGGGCCGTGATGATGGGCCTTGTGGCCCAGATGGCCCGGCTGATGGCCCTCATGGCCCATCATTGCGTGGTCGTGGCCGGTCATGTCGCCGGTCGTGGTCATTTGCGCCGATGCCGTACCGGCAAAGAGCCCGGTGCCGAGCACCAGGGCCAGAATGGTCTTGAATGTCATGGGTCTGTCCCTCTGTTCAGGGTGCCCGCCACGGGCCCCCGGTTGTCTGATGTCGGTGAAGGTGAGATCAGACGAAGAGGGGTGGCGCACGTGCCCGGTTGGCCCGCCCCGGCGCGGCGGGGTGGCCCGCGAGGCGCGGGATCGGCCGGGCGAGATCCAGCACGGCACGTTTCGGCGCCTCGATGTCCGGGGCCGGGTCCGCCAGCGCCAGACCGATGCCGAGGAAGGGGCAGGGATCGGACTTCAGCGTCTCGGGATCGTGCGGCGTGCCGTCGAGAGACACATAATAGATCTGCCCGCCCGAGCAGATCGCGATCATCCCCGGTTCGGGCGCGGCCATGACAAGCGGCGCGGCAATCACCCGCAGCGCCACCACAAGCGCCATGAGCGGCGCAAGAATGCCGCTCGTCCAGTGATGACGATGTCGCCTTTGCGGTGTCATGCCGGCCCTGTTGCCGTTTCGCCTGCCAACTCCTGCCGCACCGCCGCCCGGATGGGAACGGGCAAACTGCCGCAGGGGGCTATTTCGCGCGCCGTTCGCGCCAGAGCGTGAAGAGCCCCGCCGCCACGATCAGCGCTGCCCCCGCCGCCACGTTCAGCCGGACCGTTTCGCTGAATACCAGAATGCCCAGCGTGCTGGCGAAGACCAGTTGCAGATAGGCGAAGGGCTGCACCGCGCTCGCCTCGGCCATCTCGTAGCATTTGATCAGGGTGAAATGCCCCAGCGCGCCGGTGATGCAGAGCGCGCCCATCCAGGCCCAATCGGGCCCGGTCATCGGCTCCCAGAACCACACGCCCACCGAGGTCATCGCCACCATCCCCACGGTGCCCGTCCAGAAGAAGCTGGTTGCGGCGGAATCGACCCGGCCCACATAGCGGGTGAGCAGCCCGTAAAGTGCGAACATCAGCGCAGCGATGAAGGGCACCACCGCCTGCGGCTGGAAGACGCCAAAGCCTGGCTCGAGGATGATGATCACGCCCACGAACCCCACGGCGATGGCCACCCAGCGGCGCCAGCCCACCCGCTCGCCCAGCACCGGCCCCGACAGGGCGGCGATCAGCAGCGGGTAGCAGGCAAAGACGGCGTGGCTTTCAACCAGCCCCAGCAGGGTGAAACCGAAGACCATGACGCAGATCTCGGCCACCAGAAGCACGGCGCGAAACGCCTGCACCCAGGGCAGGGAGGTGGCCGCCGCCGCCCGGATGCCGCCGGCCTTGCGGGCCGCCACGGTGATCACGAAGGCCGCGAAGAACCAGTATCGGATCATCACCACCATGTAGACGTTGTATTCGCTCGCGAGGTGGCGTGAAATGCCATCCTGCAAGGCGAAGACGAAGGTGGTGGCCACCATCAGCAGAATGCCTGCGCGGGTGTTCGGCTCGTTCATGGACGTCCTTTCACGGCACGGGTCATGTGCCGCTTGCGGCCATAGCCGGGAACGCGGACGACTTCAAACCCGGCCGCCGCGAGCCCGCGCCGCACGAAACCGGCAGCGGTATAGGTGGCGGCCGTGCCATCCGGTTCCGTATGGTTGAACACCTCGGCGAGCAGCGTCTCTTCCCAAAGCTCGGGGTTCTTCGCGGGCGAGAACCCGTCGAGAAACCACGCATCGGCCCGCCCCGGCCAGCCCGGCAGCGAGTCGCGCGCATCGCCGGTCACGAGGTTGAACCGCAAATCGGGCAGGACGATCCGGGCCTCCCCCCAGTGTGGCCCAAGTTCGCCGGCGAGATCGCCGAGTTCGGGAAAACCCGCCTGCGCCCGCCGCATCTCCGCCGCGCTCATCGGGAAGGCTTCGAAGCTGGTATAGTGCAGCACGCCGCTCTGCCCGCTTTCCCGCCAGGCCTGAAGGCAGGTCAGCAGGTTCAGTCCCGTTCCGAAGCCCAGCTCGGCCACGTGGAACCCGTCGCGGAACCGCGCCGGAAGGCCGTTGCCGGCCAGAAACACGTGCCGCGTCTCGGCCAGCCCGTCCTCGAGGCTGAAATACGGATCGTCGAAACGCCGCGATACTGGAACGTCGCCCGCCCGCCAGTCGAGCTGAGCGGAATGACTCTCAGAGCTTGTCAAGCCGGCGCCTCCGAATATACAGCCTCCCGCCACATGCGATAGACTCGGGCGAGACTGCAAAGGAGCGGGCGGAATGACAAGGCCGGATGTCACCGTGCTGGGCGCGGGTATCTTCGGGCTGTCGATTGCCTGGTGCTGCGTAAAAAAGGGCGCCTCGGTGCAGGTGATAGACCCGCACGGGCCGGGCTCCGGGGCCTCGGGCGGCGTGGTGGGCGCGCTCGCCCCGCATGTGCCGGAGAACTGGAACGAGAAAAAGGCGTTTCAGTTCGAAAGCCTGTTGATGGCCGAGCGGTTCTGGGCCGAAGTGGCCGCAACTTCGGGCATCTCGCCGGGCTATGCGCGAACCGGCCGATTGCAGCCGGTGCCGGACGAGCGCGCGCTGGAACTGGCCCGTGCCCGGGAAGAGACAGCGCGCGAACTCTGGCAGGGCCGCGCCGTTTGGGAGGTGATCCGCCCGCCCGAAGACAGCTGGGCGCCGGCCACCCCGTCCGGATATCTGATCCGCGACACGCTTTCGGCCCGGATGCACCCGCGACGCGCCTGCCGGTCGCTGGCCGCCGCCCTGCAGGCCCGGGGTGTCTCGTTGGCGATGCAGGGCGAGCCGGAGGGCAAGGTGATCCATGCCACCGGCGTTGCGGGACTGGAGGAACTCGCGCGAGAGACGGACCAACCCGTGGGCAGCGGGGTGAAGGGGCAGGGGGCTTTGCTGCAGTTCTCCGCGCCCCACGCGCCCCAGCTTTTCGCCGACGCCATCCATATCGTGCCGCATGAGGACGGCACCACCGCCATCGGCTCTACCACCGAGCGGGAATATGACGATCCGGTCGCCACCGATGCACGCCTCGACGAGGTGATCGAGCGGGCGATGCGGGCGGTGCCGCTCCTCAGCGGGGCGCGGGTGATCGAACGCTGGTCAGGGCTCAGGCCGCGCACCAGGTCGCGTGCGCCGATGCTGGGGTCGCATCCGCTCTTCGAGGGCCAGTTCATCGCCAATGGCGGCTTCAAGATCGGCTTCGGCATGGCGCCGAAGGTGGGGCAGGTGATGGCGGATCTGGCCCTTGACGGGCAGGATGTGGTGCCCCAGGTCTTTCGTCCGGAGGCATCATTGTGAAAGTTTTCGCCGTCATCGCGCTCGGCCTCGCGGTC
>JAUIBJ010000477.1 GCA_030428025.1 Alphaproteobacteria bacterium | reverse complement strand
GCCGATCTGGCGCGGCGTTTTGCCGGCGAAAAGCGCCTCGTCGCCGGGCACCGGCTGCTCCTCGCGCCCTCCGCCCACGCCCGACAGCATGGTCACCTCTGCCTTCAGACGGGTCAGCCTGGCGTGCCGAGGTTCGTCAGGCGGGTCGAGCAGAGAAAAGACATCGACCACAGCCCCTGCCGCCTCATGCGCCAGCAACTCGTTCAGGATGAAGGTTTCGCTGAAGCGGGGAAAACGCTTCAGTACATAGCCGACGCGAAGGCCGTCAGTGGGATGCGGCATGGGTGTCCTCCTCATCGAACAGGGACTGGGATTGTGAAAGGTGTTCCGCGATGGCCATGGCGGCTCGGCTGGCGCCATCGAAGTGCAGACCATCGATTTGCACTTGAAGCGGCGGCGCCATCATCATCCGCGCGAGGGTTTCAGGGGCGAGCTCCTCCCGGCGGAGGTGGCGGGCAAGGCCTCGGTCGGCCAGTGTCTCTGCACGGATGCGCTGTTCGGCCGACGGGCCGAGGCGCGGTACCGTGACGATCGGGCAACCCTGCGCCAGCGCCTCGTTGATCGAGTTGTAACCCGTCATCGTGATCATGAGATCGGCGGCGCTGAGAAGCCCGCCGAGATCGGGGACGCTATCAAGGCAGACAACGCCCAGCCGTGTTGCGCGGGCGAATATGGCGTTTCGCAATTCTTCGTCCATCAGAGGGCCCGTGACGACCGTCATCGCCGGACGTTTGCGTCGTGGGATCGTGACGTATGCGGAAAGCGCGGTGTCGATCAATGGAAAGGCATCGCGGCCGCCGCCGCCCGAAACTAGTACCGAACGTGGCGGTTTGCCCTTCGCCCGGGGTCGGATGCGGCCGGGCGTTGTCACGATGCCGGTATAGCTCACCCGCCCAGGCAGCAAGCCGTCAAGTCCGTAGGCCGTGGCAGAGGGGTAGAAGCCCTCGTTGCCGTAAACCAGAACCCGGTCGTAGCACCCGGCGATGACGTTTGCGGTACCGCCCTCCGCCCAGGCGGCGCGCACGAGGTCGGGATCGTCCAGAATATCGCGAAGGCCAAGGATCGCGTGCGGCCGGTCGCGCCCCTGCCGCCGCTCAAGCACGGGCAGGAGTTCGTCGAGAACCCCGCCGGGCTCATGGTCGACCAGCAGCAGGTCGGGACGGAACGCGTCGAACACGCCTTCGATGATCCGGGTCCGCATCTGCCGAAGCGTCGCGGCATCAAGGCGCAGCGCACCCGACTGGAATGCGCCCCGGCCGAGCTTGGCGAGCGAGGGGAGTTTGACATAGTCGATGCCGGGATGCGGTTCGAACATCATGCCCGACGGGCAGCCGACCAGCATCAGCACCGACAGGCCGGGGACGAGCGCCACCAGTTCGCGGGCGATCGAGGCGTTTCGGCGCATGTGCCCAAGGCCGATCGTATCGTGTGAGTACATCACGACCGATGGCCCCCGTGCGCGGCGGTCACCCGGCCCGTCCGTTTTCGCCGTAAGCGCCGTGACAAGTTCCCTCAGCCGCGATAGCGCGAAGGGTTTGGCCAGGAAGGCAGCGACCGGGATGCGCTCGGCCCGGCCGCGATTGTAAAGACTGTCCTGCCCGGTCATCACCACGACCGGCGTTTTCCCCAATGCGTTGCCCGCCGCCGAAATGACGTCTATCCCGTCGCCATCGCCGAGCGAAACATCGGCAAGCACCAGATCGTAGGCGCCTGCCCTCAGGGCGTGTTCCGTCTCCTTCGCGGAAGCGGCGTGGGTGACCTGTATCGCGCAGCCTTCTAGTGAGCGCACGATGTTGCGGGCCAGGACAGGTTCGTCTTCGGACAGGAGTATACGGGTCATGGGAGCCTCATGTTGAGATCAGAATGCCCCTGAGCCGCCGCCAGGTTGAGGGGGCTGCAGCCGTGAACTGGGCCAATTCCCGCGCAGGAAATGGGTCAAATGCCCCAGATTTCGCCGATGTGACGGGGTCCGACAACTCATCGGACCATGGTCCGTGGTCACTGCGCGACCATCCGTCGGATACTCCTGGCTGCGAACGTTTCAGGGGGCATCGATGGCGTCGGGGGGGCATAATGCGAAAGGCTCGCCGCACTATGTGCGGGTGATATCGCTGTTCATCGTCACCAGCTTGCTTGCGATCTTCGCGACGACCTTCCTCCTGTCATCCTACCTCGCCGGTTACGTCGCCAATCAGATGATGATGCGGGACGCAGTCGTATCGATGCAGTTCCTGAATTCCATCGTGCGGGTGGAGGACGCCAACAGCTATTTCTACGGCGAAACCCAAAGCCGTGAGGTTCCGGCGATGGAGGAGTTTTTCGTCCATGTATCGCGCCTGCCGGATGTCTTCCGCGCTAATGTCTACGCCATGTCGGGCGAGATCCTGTGGTCGAGCGACCCGGAGCTGATCGGCCGAATGTTCGAGGAAAATGATGAACTTACCGCCGCGATGCGCGGGGAGTTGCACCCCGAGGTCAATGTCAGGGAACGTGGCGACAAGGACGAACATGTCGGTCTGCCTGCGGATGCGACCGAGTTCATCGAGTTTTACATTCCGATCTGGTCCACCGACCGCAACTTTGTCGTCGGCGCGGTTGAGGTCTACAAGGCTCCAGCGAGCTTGCTTCTGACCATTCGCAGCATCGAGCGTCTGGGCTGGATCGCCGCTCTTCTGTCCGGCGCGGTGTTGTTTGCGGCGCTCCTCGGCGTCGTTGTCTATTCCGTGCGGATTCTGCGGCGACAGGAACAACGCCTGGTCGAGACCGAGCGTCTGGCTGTCGTCGGCGAAATGGCCTCGGCCGTGGCCCATGGCCTGCGCAATCCGCTTGCGGCGATCCGGTCCTGCGCCGAACTGGCCGACGAGGATGACCTGCCCGACTCCGCCCGGCAATCGGTCCGCGACATCGTCGACCAGGTGGACCGGCTTGAGGTCTGGATTCGATCCTTCCTGACCCAGATGCGCAACGATCCGGCCTCGGCCACCGATGCCGCCCATATCGATATCATCGTGCAGCGTTGCCTTCAGAACTTTCGGCCCCAACTCGAGAAGCGCGGCATCATGGTCGAAGTGGACGGCGCCAGAGACAATGCGCTGGCCGCCGCCGGCTCGGCCGAGATCGAACAGGTGCTGAGTACGGTTTTTTCCAACGCCATAGAGGCAATGAAGAACGGTGGCTTTTTGCGTATTGCCTGGGACCGGGCACCGGGGGGGCGGATCGCCATCCAGATCGCCGATACCGGGCCCGGGCTCAGCAACGACCAATTGGCAAAACTCTTCACGCCGATGCAGACCACGAAATCATCCGGTCTTGGCGTCGGCCTCGCGCTCGGCCGCCGCATCGCAGAGCGATTGGGTGGCAGTCTCGACCTGCGCAATGGCGCGGAAAAAGGAGTCGAGGTGACACTAACACTTCCGGCAGGGGCATAATATGAGTGAAGTCCTGGTAATCGACGACGAAACCGTTTTGGCCCGCTCCATGGTCAGTTTTCTGGAACGGCGCGGTTTCCCGAGCGCCTATGCGGTCGACGGCGTTTCGGCCAAGGCTATGTTCGAGCGGGAAAAGCCGAGGCTGGTTATCCTCGACTACAAGCTTGACCGGGATGACGGTCTGGAGATCCTCGAATGGATACGCGCGTCCGATCCACGTGCCCAGATCGTGATGATGACGGGGCACGGCGATATCGGTCTTGCGGTGAAAGCAATGAAGGCCGGGGCCCGGGACTTTATCGTAAAACCCGCCTCGCTCGCCTCCATCGCCGCC
>JAUIBJ010000476.1 GCA_030428025.1 Alphaproteobacteria bacterium | reverse complement strand
GCTCGAACGCCCGGCGGTGGCCCTCGTCGGTGCGCGCAACGCCTCCTCGCTGGGTCTCCGCATGGCCCGGTCGCTGGCGGCAGAGCTTTCGACGGCCGGCTATGTGGTTGTCTCCGGCCTCGCCCGCGGCATCGACACCGCCGCGCATCTGGCCGCGCTGGAACGTGGCACGATCGCGGTTCTGGCCAGCGGCGTCGACATCGTCTACCCGGCCGAAAACGCCCGGCTGGGCGAGGATCTACTGGCCAGCGGCCTGCGACTGTCAGAACAGCCCATCGGTCTTGTGCCGCAGGCACGGCACTTCCCCGCCCGCAACCGGATCATCAGCGGCATGGCCCGCGCGGTGGTGGTGGTCGAGGCGGCGGCGAAATCGGGTTCACTCATCACCGCCCGCACGGCGCTCGATCAGGGGCGCGAGGTGCTGGCCGTGCCGGGCCACCCCTTCGACGCGCGTGCCGCCGGCTGCAACATGCTGCTGCGCGACGGCGCGACGCTGGTGCGCAACGGCGCCGACGTGATCGAGGCGCTGCCGGCGCTCGATGCCCCCGCGAGGCCGGCGGAGGCAGCGCAGACCAACATGGCGCTGGAGGCCGCGGTGCCGTCCGGCCCGGAAACGGTGCCCTCCGCCGCCCCCAAGGCCGCATCCGGCCGCGCCACCCACCTGCCCGGCCCCGCCGCCCGGACCCGCAGCCTGAGCGAGACCGCCCGGTTGCATCAGCAGATTCTGGACCGTCTCGGCCCCTCCCCGCTGGCCGAGGATCAGCTCATTCGCGACCTGTCGGAATCGGCGGCCGCCGTCACCCCGGCGCTGACCGATCTGGAACTCGAAGGGCACATCACCCGGCATCCCGGCGGGCTTCTGTCGCGCGGTGCCTGAGCCGCGCCAGTCCCGTCGCCCGGCCGGCCATTGCCGAATTTGGCCGTGCCCGGACCCGGAAGGCGCGCCGTCCCGCACCCGCCCGACAGCCAAGGCATGGGACGGCACCGGCCTGTCCGGCCCGTTTCCCTTCCTGCCTGACGTGAGCCCGGGCCCGCCCCGCGTCCCCGAGATCCCGCCCCGGCCCTTCAGCCGCCCGTCCAGAAAAACTTCGGTGCCAACAGTCCACCTTTCCCCCCCGCGAACCGGCTCCGTCGGCGCCCGGCGCGCCGTCCGTGACCCCTCCGACGGGTCCGCATTGACATTCCGCCCCGCGAACCCACATGTTGCCCCGCCAAACGCGGCCCCCGAGTCGGAAGGAGTGTCCATGCCAGTCGTCGTCGTCGAATCCCCGGCCAAGGCCAAGACAATCAACAAGTATCTGGGATCCGACTACACGGTTCTGGCCTCCTACGGGCATGTGCGAGACCTGCCCCCCAAGGACGGCTCGGTCGATCCGGAGCACGGGTTCGAGATGAAATGGGAGGTGGGCGCGGACTCGCGAAAGCATGTCAAGGCCATCGCCGACGCACTGAAGGACGACAACGCGCTCATCCTCGCCACCGACCCCGACCGCGAAGGCGAGGCGATCAGCTGGCACCTGGAAGAAACCCTGCGCAAGCGCAAGGCCATCCGGAAGGACACCGAGGTGCGCCGCGTGGTCTTCAACGCGATCACCAAATCTGCCGTGACCGAGGCGATGAAGAACCCCCGCGATGTCGACGGGGATCTGGTCGAGGCCTATCTGGCACGAAGGGCGCTCGATTACCTCGTCGGCTTCAACCTCTCGCCGGTTCTGTGGCGCAAGCTGCCCGGCGCACGCTCGGCGGGCCGGGTGCAGTCTGTCTGCCTGCGACTCATCGTCGAGCGCGAAATGGAGATCGAGGCGTTCCGGCCGCGCGAATACTGGACGGTCAAGGCGCAGCTTTCCACGCCCCGCGGCCAGAGCTACGAGGCCCGGTTGACCGTGCTCGCGGGTCAGAAGCTCGACAAATACGATATCGAGAACGCGACCCAGGCCGAACTGGCCCAGCGCGCCATCGAAAGCCGCGATCTGACGGTCAGCGCGGTCGAGGCCAAGCCGGCCAGCCGCAACCCCGCCGCGCCTTTCATGACCTCGACGCTACAGCAGGAGGCCAGCCGCAAGTTCGGCATGGGCGCACGGCAGACCATGAGCGCGGCGCAGCGACTCTACGAGGCCGGGCTCATCACCTACATGCGTACCGACGGGATCGACATGGCGCCCGAGGCGGTACATGCCGCCCGCGATGCCATCCGCGACCGCTACGGCGCCGACTACGTGCCCGAGAGCCCGCGCATGTACAAGAACAAGGCCAAGAACGCGCAGGAGGCACATGAATGCATCCGGCCCACCGAGATGACCCGCGACGCGGGCCAGATCAAGGTGGCCGATGCCGATCAGCGCAAGCTCTACGATCTGATCTGGAAGCGGACGCTGGCCTGCCAGATGGAGGCCGCCCGGCTGGAGCGCACCACGGTCGACATCGCCAGCGCCGACGGGCAGGTCGCCCTGCGCGCGACCGGTCAGGTTGTACTGTTCGACGGATTCCTCAAGATCTACGAGGAGGGCCGAGACGACGTCGCCGCCGATGAGGACGACAAGCGCCTGCCCCAGATCATGCAGGGCGAGCGGGCCGAGAAGCAATCCGTCACGCCAGAGCAGCATTTCACCCAGCCGCCGCCCCGCTATACCGAGGCGACGCTGGTCAAGAAGATGGAGGAACTGGGCATCGGCCGGCCCTCGACCTATGCCTCGATCGTCACCACCATCCAGGACCGCGAATATGTGCGGAAGGAAAAGAACCGCCTCATCCCCGAGGACAAGGGGCGGATCGTGACGGTTTTCCTGCTCAACTTCTTCCGCAAATACGTGGGCTACGAGTTCACCGCCGATCTGGAGGACGAACTCGACGTGATCAGCGCCGGCGAGGCCGATTACAAGAAGGTACTGGCCGACTTCTGGCGCGATTTCTCCGCCGCCATCGCCGAGACGTCGGAGTTGCGCACCGCCGAGGTGATCGACAGGCTCGACGAAGCGCTGGCGCCGATGCTCTACCCGCCCCGCGAGGATGGCAGCGACCCGCGCGCCTGCCCACTCTGCGGCGAGGGCAGCCTGCATCTCAAACCCTCGCGCAGCGGCGGCTTCGTCGGCTGTTCGCGCTATCCCGACTGCCGCTACACCCGCCCTCTCGGCGGCGAGGATCAGGGCGGCGACCGGGTGCTGGGCGAGGATGCAGGCGACGAGATCAGCCTGCGGTCGGGCCGATTCGGCCCATATGTCCAGCGTGGCGAGGTGACGGAGGAAAACAAGAAACCGCCGCGCGCCAGCCTGCCAAAGGGCTGGAGTGCCGACGACATGGACCTTGAAAAGGCGCTGATGCTGCTGAGCCTGCCGCGCGAGGTGGGACCGCACCCGGACGACGGCGAGATGATCGAGGCCGGGATCGGGCGTTACGGGCCTTTTGTCAAACACGGCAAGCTCTATGCCAATCTCAAGGATCCCGACGAGGTCTTCACCATCGGAATGAACCGGGCGGTCGAGGAGCTGGCCAAGAAGGCCGCGAGCCGGGGCAAGGGCCGCGGAACCGCTGCCAAGCCGCTGAAGGAGCTGGGCGAGCACCCGGCAGAGGGCGGCGCCGTCAACGTGATGGACGGCCGCTACGGGCCTTACGTGAAGTGGGAGAAGGTCAACGCCACGCTGCCCAAGGGCGTGGAACCCGCCGACGTCACCATGGAAATGGCGGTGGAGTTGATCGCCGAGAAGGCGGCCAAGGGCGGCAAGAAGGGCGGCGGGCGCAAGCGAAAGGCATCGTGACCGGAGGACGCCT
>JAUIBJ010000475.1 GCA_030428025.1 Alphaproteobacteria bacterium | reverse complement strand
ACCACCACCGGGGCCACACTGTTCGACACGCCCGGGCGGCTGACCGGCAGCCTGCATCTGTGGCGCGGGCTGGTGGGCTGGATGGGTGGGCTGCTGATCTGGATCTCCGCCTCGGCCGTTCTGGCGCCGCTGAACCTGGGCGGTTTCGAGGTGACGGCCCGGGCCGAGCCGGGGCAGGGCGGGCTGCTGCTCGACCGGTTCAAGCGCGCCAGTTCGGCCCGGCGCATCGCCCGGACGGCGGCGCAGCTCTTCCCGATCTATGCCGGGCTGACGGGTGCGCTCTGGCTGATGCTGGTGGTCTGCGGCGACCGGCCGCTGGTGGCGGCGATCCATGCCATGTCCACACTTGCCACCAGCGGCATCTCTCCGCTTCCGGGCGGCCCGGGCGAGCAGGCGGGCCTGGCCGGAGAGGCGGTGATCTTCCTCTTCATGCTGTTCGGGCTGTCGCGGCTGACCTTCTCGTCTGACACGGTGACCGCGGCGCGGCCGGGACTGCTTTACGATCCGGAATTCCGCATCGGCATGGCGCTGGTCATCGGCGTGCCGCTGCTGCTTTTCTCGCGCCACTGGCTGGGCGCCTTCGACGTGGACGAGACCGAGAACCTGCAGCAGGCGGTGGCCGCGCTCTGGGGGGGGATGTTCACGGTGCTCTCGTTCCTGTCCACCACCGGTTTCGAAAGCGCGGCCTGGGACGAGGCGCAGGGCTGGTCGGGGCTGGGCACGCCGGGGCTGGTTCTGCTGGGGCTGTCGGTGGTGGGCGGGGGCGTGGCCACCACCGCAGGCGGGGTCAAGCTCTTGCGGGTCTATGCGCTCTATCTCAACGGCCAGCGCGAGATGGAGCGGCTGGTGCATCCCTCCTCGGTGGGCGGGGCCGGGCAGGCCAGCCGCCGCATCCGCCGCGAGGGGGCCTTTGTCGCCTGGATCTTCTTCATGCTGTTCGCCATGTCGCTGGCGCTGGTCACGGTGGTGCTGGCGGCGCTGGGGCAGGATTTCGAATCCGCCATCGTGCTGGCCATCGCCGCGCTGTCGACCACCGGGCCGCTGACACAGGCCGCCGCCGAGGTGCCCGTGCGCCTGCTGGAGATGGGACCGGCGGCGAAACTGGTGCTCAGCGCGGCGATGATTCTGGGCAGGCTGGAAACGCTGGCGATCATCGCGCTGTTCAATCCCGGCCTGTGGCGGGATTGAGACGCGCCCGGCGGGCGGGCGCGCAACGAATTGATTTTTGGGGTGGAAACTCGCGCCCGCGCGCTTCATACTCCCCCGAGGGAGAGGGGCGCGCCGGTCCGCGGCGCCTGCAAGAACAAAGGCATTTCTTCGATGGCGACAGACAGACAGAACCTGCAGGACGCATTCCTGAATCAGGTCCGCAAGACCAAAATCCCGGTGACGGTTTTCCTGATCAACGGCGTTAAGTTGCAGGGTGTAATCACCTGGTTCGACAATTTCTGCATCTTGTTGCGGCGCGACGGCCAGTCCCAGCTTGTCTACAAGCATGCCGTTTCGACCATCATGCCATCCCAGCCCGTGAACCTCTACGACGGGGACGAATCGTCCTGATTCGGGGGGGCGTGACCGAGACCGAGAAAACCGGCACGCGCGCCTGGGTGGTGCATCCCGACATTCCGGGCGAGGCTTCATCGCGTCTGCCGGAGCATGCGCTTCAGGAGGCGGTGGCGCTGGCCCATGCCCTGCCCGGGCTGGAGGTGTGCGGCGCGGGCGTCGTCCGGCTGAGGCAGCCGCATCCCGGCACGCTCTTCAGCAAGGGAAAGCTGGAAGAGTTGCGGGCGTTGATCGAGGAGCGGGAGATCGAGCTTCTGCTTGTCGACGGTCCGGTGACGCCGGTGCAGCAGCGCAACCTGGAAAGCGCGCTGAAGGTCAAGCTTCTGGACCGGACCGGGCTGATTCTCGAGATCTTCAGCGATCGCGCGGCGACCCGCGAAGGGGTGCTGCAGGTCGAGATGGCAGCACTTTCCTATCAGCGCACGCGGCTGGTGCGGGCCTGGACCCACCTGGAACGCCAGCGCGGCGGCCTGGGCTTCGTGGGCGGGCCGGGCGAGACCCAGATCGAGGCCGACCGCCGCGCCATCGACGAACAGCTGGTGAGGCTCCGCCGGCAGCTTGACAAGGTGGTAAAGACACGCGGGCTGCACCGGGCGGCGCGTGCAAAGGTGCCCTTTCCCATCGTCGCGCTGGTGGGCTACACCAACGCCGGCAAGTCGACGCTCTTCAACCGTCTGACCGGCGCGGCGGTGATGGCCAAGGACATGCTTTTCGCCACGCTGGACCCGACCATGCGCAAGATCGAATTGCCTGGCAACGGGCCGGAAGTGATCCTGTCCGACACGGTGGGGTTCATCAGCGATCTGCCCACCGAACTGGTCGCCGCCTTTCGCGCCACGCTGGAGGAGGTGACGGCGGCGGACCTGATCGTGCATGTGCGCGACATCGCCCATCCCGAGACCGAGGCGCAGGCGGCGGATGTGGCGGCAATCCTCGAAAGCCTGGGCGTGAACAAGGCGGTGCCGCAGATCGAGGTCTGGAACAAGATCGACCTGGTGGCCGAGGACGACCGCCGGGGGCTGGAAAACCGCGCGGCCCGGGCCGACAACGTCTACCTCATGTCCGCCGTCACCGGCGAGGGGCTGGACCGGGTGGTCGAGGCGGTCAAGCAGACCATCGCCGGGCGCACCCATCTCAGCCAGCTTCACCTGGGCTTCGACGACGGGCGCCGCCGCGCGTGGCTGTTCGAGCGCGGCGTGGTCGAGGAGGAGCGGCAGGACGAGGACGGCTATCACCTGACGGTGCGCTGGACCGACAAGCAGCAGGCGCAGTTCGAGACGCTGTAAGGGGGGCGCTGCCCCCCACGTTGAAATCCGGGGATTTCAACGCTCCCCCCGGGATATTTTCAGCCAGAAGAAGCCTCAGGGGCGCGCCCGGTGTTTCTTCTGGCCGGAAATATCCCCGCCGGAGGCATCCCGACCCGCCCACGAGCGCAGGCGGTTACACTTGGTGCGCGCGGCTCCGGTAGTGGCGCAGCACGAAGAGGCGGATCGCCGAGGCGAGGCCCATCTCGGTGCCGCGGGCCTCGTCGATCTCGGCGGCGAGCGCGTTGATGGGCTGGCCCCGCTCGGCGGCGATGGCGCGGAAGGCGGTCCAGAACTCGTCTTCCAGCGACACGGAAGTGCGGTGGCCACGCAGGCTGAGGGAGTGCTTGACCGGCCGGGCGCTCATGGGTCGCGCTTTTTGGGCTCGCGCTTGTGGCCGTCGAGATGGGTGACGGTCTTCTCGGCCTCCGCCTTGTCGCGTGCTTTCGCGGCCTTCGTCCGGCCGAATTTCGCCGCGTTCTCGTCGGCTCGGGCGCGTTTCTCGGCCCGGGCCTTGTCCTTGCGGACACGGGTAAGGTTGACCGGCTTGGCCGTCATTTCGGGCCGATCATGTTTTCCGGGCGCACGACGCGGTCGAAGGTTTCCTCGTCGACGAAGCCCAGAGCGATCGCCTCCTGCTTAAGCGTGGTGCCGTTCTTGTGCGCGGTCTTGGCCACGGTGGTGGCGTTGTCATAGCCGATCTCGGGCGCGAGCGCGGTGACGAGCATCAGCGATTCGCGCATCAGCTTCTCGATCCGGTCGCGGTTCGCCTCAAGCCCGTCGACCAGATTGTCGGTGAAGGCCGAGGCCGCATCGCCCAGAAGCTGCATCGACTGCAGCACGTTGTAGGCCATCATCGGCTTGTAGACATTGAGCTCGAAATGCCCTTGGCTTCCGGCGAAACCCA
>JAUIBJ010000474.1 GCA_030428025.1 Alphaproteobacteria bacterium | reverse complement strand
ATGGATCATGTTCGGCGCGACGATCTTTGTCGGGCTTTATGTGCTGGAGGGCGGCCAGCAATTCGTGCAGGAGGCGCTGGCGGCCACGGGCCTCGGGCCCTGGGGCATCCTGATCCTGATGCAGATCCTGCTGGTGATCCTGGGCATGTTCCTCGACTGGGTGGGAATCCTTCTGCTCTGCGTGCCGATCTTCGTGCCGATCATCAAGGCACTGGGGGCCGCGGCCTTCGGCCTCTCGAACCCCGAGGATCTCGTGCTGTGGTTCGGTGTGCTTTATCTGGTGAACATGCAGATGAGCTTTCTGTCGCCGCCTTTCGGCTATGCACTGTTCTATCTGCGCGGGGTCGCGCCCGACTCGATCCCGATGACGGATATCTTCAAATCCGCCCTGCCGTTTCTGGCCCTGCAGGTGACCGGCCTGGTCCTGTGCATGATCTTTCCCGAGATCATCACATGGTTGCCCAGGATGGTTTACGGGTAGGCGACGCCGGCCGATCGGGCACCTCACCCGCGGGCTCGCGCAGGTCTCGCCTGCCATTTTGCGGCAGGCCGGTTCGGGGGGCCGCCCCCTCCCCGGCCATCACAGGCATTGCGCCAGCGCCTTGGCGAGGTTCCGCAGCATCTGCGGATAAAGCGTCGGCCCCGGCTCGAGATCGGAACCGAGCGGGTCGAGCACGCCCGTCCGGGCCTCCGACCCCTCCATCACCGCCGCGACGACGCCGGGGTTGAACTGGGGCTCCGACAGCACGCAGCCGACCGCCTGCGCCTTGATCCGCCGCTGAATCTCGGCGATGCGTGCCGGGCTCGGGTCGGTCGCGTCGGAAACAGAGATCGCACCGGAGGCCGGGAAACCGAAGCTGTCCTCGAAATAATGATAGGCGTCGTGGAAAACGATGAAGTTCCGGCCCCGCACCGGTTCGAGGATCTGCCCGATCTCGCGCGACAGGGCTGCCAGTTCCTCCTGCGCCGCGGCCGCGTTGGCGACATAGGTGTCGGCGTTTTCCGGGTCGGCGGCGGACAGCGTCGCGGCGATCGCGTTCAGCCAGGCCGAGGCGTTTGCCGGCGACAGCCAGACATGGGGATCGATCGCGCCGTGGGCGTGGGCGTCGGCGCGGTGGTCGTGACTGTCGCCTTCGTTCCCGGCATGCTCTTCATGCTCGTGCTCGTGCTCGTTGCTTCCGGTTTCCGAATGCCCGTCATGATCGGATTCATGCGCCTCCGCCTCTTCGTGATCATGATGGTCATGCGCCTCGAAAAGAGCCCCCTCGCGCACCGGCAGCATCCTCGTGCCGTCGAGTTCGGAAAGCGTGACCGCCTCGGCATCGCCTGCCAGCGTTGCGATCGCATGGCCGAGCCACGGCGTCAGGCCGGGGCCGATCCAGAAGACCAGATCCGCATCCTGCAGGGCCTGCGCCTCCGATGGGCGAAGGCTGTATTCGTGCGGGCTCGCTCCCGGCGCCACGATCAGGTCCGGCTCGCCCACATCCGCCATCACCCGCGCCACCAGCGAATGGACCGGCGCGATGTCGGCCGAGACCTCTGGCGCATCGGCCATGGCCGTTCCGGCAAGAAGAGAGGCGGCCAGCGAGAGTGAAAGAAGGTTTCTGGACATCCGGGACACCATGTGATTTTATAACATCAACGACCCGATATATGATATGAGATAACATGACAAGCCCCGGACCTTCGAAAGCCGCAAATCCCAGGGACGCGCTTGGCTTTGCCCCGCATGATCACGGCCATTGCGTGGCCGCCGCCATGGCCGCGGCGGAAGAGCGTTGCGCCGCGGCGGGGCTGCACTTCACGCCCGTCCGGCGCAAGGCGCTCGAGATCCTGTTGCAGGAGCATCGCGCGCTCGGCGCCTACGAGGTGCTCGACCGGCTGCGCGAGGCCGGCTTCGGCTCGCAGCCGCCGGTGGCCTATCGGGCGCTCGATTTCCTCGTCGCCCATGGCTTCGCTCACAAGATCGAACGGCTGAACGCCTTTGTCGCCTGCGCCCATCCCGGCACCAGCCACTCGCCCGCCTTCATGATCTGCAGGGTTTGCGATTCGGTGGCCGAGGCCCAGGCCACGCCGGCGCGCGGCGCCCTTGGCCAGGCTGCCCGAGAGGCCGGCTTCCGAATCGAGCGCACGGTCGTCGAAGCCGAAGGCGTCTGTCCCAGCTGCGCGGAGAAGGCCGGCGCATGAGCCTCATCTCGCTTCAGGACCTGAGCGTCCGCTACGGCGCCCACACGGTGCTGCGCCACGTTTCGCTGGACATCGAGCCGGGCGAGATCGTCACCGTGGTCGGCCCTAACGGCTCCGGCAAGACCAGCCTGTTGCGCGCGATCATCGGCGCTGTCGCCCCGGCGCAGGGGCGCGTCCTTCACAAGCCCGGCCTGCGCATCGGCTATGTCCCGCAGAAGCTGCATATCGACCCGACCCTGCCGATGACCGTGACGCGGTTCCTGCGCCTGCCGGACAGATTGTCCAGGGCGGCCTGTGCTCGGGCGCTCGACACCGCCGGCGTGCCCGACCTTGCAGACCGGCAGATGTCAGGGTTGTCGGGAGGGCAGTTCCAGCGCGTCCTGCTGGCCCGCGCGCTGATCAACGAACCGGACGTCATCCTGCTCGACGAGGCCACGCAGGGGCTCGACCAGCCCGGCTCCGCCGCCTTTTACCGCAGGATCGAGGAGGTGCGGCGGGAAACCGGCTGCGCGGTCGTCATGATCAGCCACGAATTGCATGTGGTGATGAGCGCCTCGGACCGGGTGATCTGCCTCAACGGGCATGTCTGCTGCGAAGGCACGCCGGAAAAGGTCTCCTCGGCGCCGGAATACAGGGCGCTCTTCGGCACCGGCACGGGCGGGGCACTGGCGCTCTACCGTCACGATCACGACCACGCGCATGACGGGGCCTGCGACCATCCCCATGACCACGCGGAGGCCGCCGAGTGATGCTCGACGATTTCATGATGCGCGCCACCCTCGCCGGCCTCGGCGTCGCCTGCGCGGCAGCGCCGTTGGGCAGTTTCGTCGTCTGGAGGCGCATGGCCTATTTCGGCGACGCCACCGCCCATGCCGCCGTTCTTGGCGTGGCCCTGTCGCTGGCGCTGCAGATGTCGGTCTTCGCCGGTGCGATGGCGGTGGCGCTGGCCATGGCCCTGACGGTCACCCTGCTTTCCGGCCGGGGCTACGCGATGGACACTCTGCTGGGCGTGCTTGCCCATTCCGCCCTCGCATTCGGCCTCGTTGCGGTCTCCTTCCTGTCGGGCATCCGCATCGACCTGATGGCCTATCTCTTCGGCGACATCCTCGCGGTCTCCCGCATCGACCTTGCGATCATCTGGGGTGGCGCGACGCTGGTCGTCGGCCTGATCGGCTGGCGCTGGTCGGGCCTGCTGACCTCCACGCTGAACGAAGACCTCGCCTATGCCAGCGGCATCGACCCGAAACGTGAGAAACTGATCCTTACGCTGGCGCTCGCGATCACGGTTGCCGTGGCGATCAAGGTGGTGGGAGTGCTGCTGATCGCGGCGATGCTGATCATCCCCGCCGCCGCCGCGCGCCCGCTGTCGCGCACCCCCGAGGGCATGGCCCTGACCGCCGCCGGGATCGGCGCCGGCTCGGCTGTCGCGGGCCTGCGCGCCGCCTACCTTTTCGACACCCCCGCCGGCCCTTCCATCGTCTGCGTCGCCGCCATCGGCTTCGCGATCACCAGCCTCATCGGCAGCCTCCGGCACGCCGGATAGCACGGGCCTGCCGCGCAAGCGCTGCTCGGCCGGCCGACTTCCGTGACCACCCGC
>JAUIBJ010000473.1 GCA_030428025.1 Alphaproteobacteria bacterium | reverse complement strand
AGAGGCGTGGTTTCTGCCGCATCGGGTCAGTCAAGACCAATATCGGCCATCTGGACACCGCCGCCGGCGTGGCGAGCCTGATCAAGTCGAGCCTCGCGCTTTATCACAGGCAGATGCCGCCAAGCCTTGGCTACGAGGCGCCGAACCCGGCCATCGACTTCGAAACCAGCCCCTTCCGCGTCAACGACAGCCTGACCGACTGGCCCGCCGGCGAGGCGCCGCGCCGCGCCGGGGTAAACTCGCTGGGCGTGGGCGGGACCAATGCCCACGCGGTGCTGGAAGAGGCGCCCGCCCGGGCCCCCTCGGAAGAGGCCGACTGGCCCTTTCACGTGCTCTGCCTCTCGGGGCGCGGCAAACCCGCGCTCGAGGCCAATTCCAAGGCGCTGGCCGCGCATCTGCGCGCCCATCCCGACCAGCCGCTCGCCGATGTCGCCTTCACGCTCAGGACCGGGCGGCAGGGCTTCGACGACCGCCGCGTTCTGGTGGCCGAGACCCACGAGGAGGCCGCCGCGCTGCTGGAGGAGGGCGACCCCCGCCGCGTCTTCACCCACAAGCGGCTGGGCGACAATCCCGACGTGGTGTTCATGTTCCCCGGCGGCGGCGCGCAATATGCCGGCATGGCCCGCGACCTTTACGAGACCGAGCCGGTTTTCGCCGAATGGATGGACCGCGGGCTCGACCACCTGAACGGCAAGCTCGATTACGACATCCGAGCCATCTGGCTGCCCGAGCCCGACGCGCAGGCCGCGGCCGAAGAGCGGCTCAAGCAGCCCTCGGTGCAGTTGCCGCTGATCATGATCGTGGAATACGCGCTGGCGCAGCTCTGGATGTCCTGGGGCATCCGGCCCGCCGCGCTGATCGGCCATTCGATGGGCGAGAACACCGCCGCCGCGCTGGCGGGCGTGATGCGGTTCGAGGATTGCATCGACCTCGTGCTGCTGCGCGGGCGTTTGTTCGACACCGTGCCGCCGGGCGGCATGCTGAGCGTGCCGCTGCCCGTGGCCGAGGTCGAGGCGCTGATCGGGGACGATCTGGACATCGCAAGTGTCAACGGCCCCGACCTCTGCGCCGTCTCCGGCCCGCAGGACCGGCTGGATACGCTTCAGCAGGAGCTTGCCGCGCGCGAGGTGGAATGCCAGCGGATCAATATCGACATCGCCGCGCATTCCCGCATGCTCGACCCGATCCTGCCGGAGTTCCGCGCCTTTCTGGAGGGGCTGGAACTGACCGCGCCTGGGCTGCCCTTCATCTCCAACCGCAGCGGCGACTGGATCACGCCAGAGGAAGCCACCGACCCGGCCTATTGGGTGGGACAGCTGCGCAACACCGTGCAGTTCTCCGATGGCATCGCGACGCTGGCCGAGACACGCGAGCGCGTGTTCTTCGAGGTGGGCCCGGGCCGGGCGCTCACGTCGCTGGCGCAGATGTGCCCGGCGGTGCAGCCGGGCCAGGTGCTGAGCGCTCTGCGACATCCCGAGGATGCGATTGCCGACGACAAGTTCCTGCTGGGCGTGATCGGCCGGTTCTGGGCCACGGGTATCGAGGCCGACTGGTCGCAGATCTGGGGCGAGGCGCGGCGCAACCGTGTGGTGCTGCCGACCTACGCCTTCCAGACCAGCCGCTATTTCATCGAACCCGGCAAGGCGCGGGCCGAGGCGGAAGAGGAGCCGCTTGCCCGTTCGGAAAACATGGAGGACTGGGGTTATCGTCCTGTCTGGCAACCCCGCTATGCCACATGCGCGGCGGATGCACTCGACAGGCTGGGCGCCGACGCGCCGCAAACCTGGCTGATCTTCGCGGACGAGACGGGCGTGGCCGAGGCCGTGGCCGAGCGACTTTCCGGGGCCGGACATACCGTCACCCTCGTGCGCTCGGGCGACAGTTTCGCGCGGCTGTCGGACGGCGAATACCGCCTTGCCCCCGAACAGGGGCCGGAGGGCTACACCGCGCTGATGCAGGCGCTCGCGGCCGAGAACCGCAACCCCGACCGAATCCTGCATGCCTGGCTGGTCACGAAGGGCGAAAGCTTCCGCCCCGGCAGCAACTTCTTCACCCGGAACATGGAGCATGGCTTCTACTCGCTGATGCAGCTGGCCCAGGCGCTCGAGGCGGTGGAGCGGCCCGAAACCGTGCATCTGACCGTGCTGACCACCGACGCGGCACAGGTGCGGGACGAGGCGCTGGCCTGTCCGGAGAAAGCCACCATCGCCGGCCCGGCGGGTGTGATCCCGAAAGAGCTTCCGGGTCTGACCGTGGCAACGCTCGATATCGAATTGCCCGAGGAGCCGGAACACGGGCTTTTCGCCCGCGCCACGGCCCGGGCCGAGGCTCCCGATCTGACCGACCGACTGCTCGAAGACCTCCTGGCAGAGCCGGGCAACAGCGTGGCCGCGTATCGCGGCGCCAAGCGCTTCGAACAGCTCTGGAAACCCGCCCCCCTGCCCGCATCGGACGCGTCTGAGGCGTTCCGCGACGGCGGCACCTACCTGATCACCGGCGGTCTGGGCGGCATCGGCCTGACCGTGGCGCGCGATCTGGCCGAACGGCACAAGGCCAATATCGTGCTGATATCGCGCAGCGCCGTGCCGCCGCGCGAGGAATGGGAGGGCTATGCCGGAAGCCTCGCGGCCCGGGCCGAGACCCTTCACCGCATGGACGCGATCCGCGAGATCGAGGCGCTCGGCGGCAAGGTCCGCGCCCTTCAGGCCGATATCTGCGACATCGAGCAGATGCGCGCCGCGCTGGCGCGCGCCACCGAGGCCTTCGGCCCCATCAATGGCGTGATCCACGCTGCCGGGCTGATCGACGACGCGCCGCTTCTGGGCAAGTCCGCGCTGGAGGTCGAGCATGTGCTGGCACCCAAGGTGCACGGGCTGAACGTGCTCGACGCGCTCTTTGCCGATGGCGATCTGGATCTGATGGTGCTTTGCGCCTCGACCAGCACGATCACCAAACCGGAAGGCCAGATCGACTATATCGCGGCCAATGAATATCTGAACGCCTATGCCGCCAGCCGGAAGGGCGGCCAGACCCGCGTGGTCGCCGTCAACTGGGGCGTCTGGGCCGATGTCGGCATGGCCGCCAAGGCCGTGTCCGAGCGCAACGCCGAAGGTGCCGCGCCCGACTGGCATCCCGCCGCGATGCCGCTTCTGGACAGCGCCGCACAGGACAGCAGCGGCGAAAGATTGGCACGGTTCGGACTCGACGCCAGGGAAAGCTGGATCGTGAACGAGCATCGCATGGCCTCGGGCGCCGCCGTTTTGCCCGGCACGGGCTTCGTGGAACTGGCGATGCAATCCTATCTTCAGGCCGGCGGTACACTACCGGTGGACCTGCGCGACATGATCTTCCTGCGCCCGCTCGACGTGCCCGAGAAGGGCGGCCGCGCGGCCGAGACCCGGCTTTCGCCCGAGGGCGGCGCGATGCGGTTCGAGACCCGCAGCGCCTGCACAAGCGACGGGCGCGCCGGCATGGTGCTGAACGCGCAGGCCAGTTTGGCCCCGGCGGAGGCGGCACGCCCCGAGGCGCGCGACCTCGACGCGCTCGCGCGGCGCTGCCCGACGCCTTCGGCGCATCAAACTGCCGATGGCTTCACCTCGCCGCAGGAGGCGCATCTCGCCTTCGGCCCGCGCTGGCGCGTGGTGCGGGAGGCCCTTCTGGGCCAAGGGGAAGGCATGGCCCGGCTCGCCCTGCCCGAGGCCTATCGCGGCGATCTGGAGGAGGGCTTCGTCCTGCACCCCGCCATGCTGGACCTCGCCACCGGCTGGGCGATGGAGCTGATCGAGGGCTA
>JAUIBJ010000472.1 GCA_030428025.1 Alphaproteobacteria bacterium | reverse complement strand
GCCGCGCCAACAACCGCCTTTTCGCTTTGCGCGCCACCGCGGAACCCCTATATCGCGCCGCATGAGCACAAATCCCCCCGATCTGCGCCCCGATCTCGCGCGCACCACCCTCACCGAGGCCCGCCGGCCGGGCCAGCCTGTGATCGGCATGGTCTCGCTGGGTTGCCCCAAGGCACTGGTGGACAGCGAGCGCATCCTCACCCGGCTCAGGGCGGAGGGCTATGGAATCTCGCCCGATTACGGCGGGGCCGATGCGGTAATCGTCAACACCTGCGGCTTTCTCGACAGCGCCAAGGCCGAAAGCCTGGAGGCAATCGGCGAGGCGCTGACCGAAAACGGTCGGGTGATCGTGACGGGCTGTCTGGGGGCCGAACCCGACTATATCACCGGCGCACATCCGCGCGTGCTGGCGGTGACGGGTCCGCATCAATACGAACAGGTACTCGACGCCGTACACGCCGCCGTGCCGCCCAGCCCCGACCCCTTCGTCGACCTGCTGCCCGCCTCGGGCGTGAAGCTGACGCCTCGGCACTACAGTTATCTTAAGATTTCAGAGGGCTGTAACCACAAGTGCAGGTTCTGCATCATCCCGGACATGCGCGGGCGGCTGGCGTCGCGACCGGCCCACGCGGTGCTGCGCGAGGCCGAGAAACTTGTGGAAAACGGGGTGAAGGAGCTTCTGGTCATCAGTCAGGACACCTCGGCCTATGGCGTTGACATCAAACATGAAACCGCCCGTGGGCACCGCGCCCACATTACCGATCTGGCCCGCGATCTGGGGGAGCTGGGCGCCTGGGTGCGGTTGCATTACGTCTACCCCTACCCGCATGTGCGCGACCTCATCCCGCTGATGGCCGAAGGGCGCATCCTGCCCTATCTCGACATCCCCTTCCAGCACGCCCACCCGGACACGCTGAAACGCATGGCGCGGCCGGCAGCGGCGGCGAAAACCCTCGACGAAATAAGGGCCTGGCGGGCGATCTGCCCGCAGATCGCGCTGCGCTCCACATTCATCGTAGGCTACCCGGGCGAGACCGAAGAGGAATTCCAGACCCTGCTCGACTGGCTGGACGAGGCCCGGCTCGACCGCGTGGGCTGTTTCAAATACGAAAACGTCGCCGGCGCCCGGTCCAACGCCCTGCCCGACCATGTGCCGGAACCTGTGAAGGAAGAGCGCTGGCAACGCTTCATGGAAAAGGCACAGGCCATTTCGGTGGAAAAACTCGCCGCCAAGGTCGGAACCCGGCAAGAGGTGATTGTCGATGATATCGACGCGGACGGCATCGCCACCTGCCGCACCAAGGCCGACGCGCCGGAGATCGACGGCTGCCTCTTCATCGACGAGGGCACGGATGGCCTCTCTGAGGGCGAGATCGTGACGGTCGAGGTGGACGAGGCAGGGGAGTATGATCTGTGGGGACAGATCGTCGGCTAATGACCCGGAAGCCGACCGGCACCCCTGGAACCTTTCCATCCCCGAAGACCTTGACCCCTGCATGACGTCGCGTCGGGCCGGTTGTCTGCACCGGCAGAAACAAACCACAATTCCGGGCGTTTGCCGACATCATGATGTCGTGGAGATATGCCCAGATGCCGGGCAGGAGGTAAGGGGCGCATGTCCTATCCGAATTATACCCGGGCCGAACGCGTGGCCGACGGAATCATCCACGTCATCGGCGTCGCCGCGGCGCTTGGCGGTGTCGTCGTCCTTTTCCAGATGTGGTATCAGCACATGCCCTGGGCCACCTTCGTCGCGACCGCCATCTATGCCACGGGCCTTCTGGCGATGCTTGGCGCCTCGGCCGCCTATCACATGGCCGCCCATACCCGGGCCCGGCCGATCCTGCGGCGGCTCGACCATGCGGCGATCTATCTCAAGATCGCCGGCACCTATACCCCGCTCAGCGTGCTTCTGGGCACGGCGTTCGGTTATGTCGTGCTGGGTGTGGTCTGGCTTCTGGCGCTGGTGGGCGCCGGAGCCAAGCTTATGGCGGCGCCGGGCCGCATGAGTACCGGCTGGTGGCCGCAGGTTGCGCTCGGCTGGATCGGCGTGGCGCTGATCGTGCCGCTCTGGGGCCGGTTGCCGGCACAGAGCCTCTGGCTCATTCTCTCCGGCGGGGCGATCTACAGCCTGGCGGTGATCTTCTACTGCTGGGAAAGCCTGCGCTATGCCAACGCCATCTGGCACGGCTTCGTCCTCTTGGCGACGGGCTGTCTTTTTCTCGGCATCTCCGCCGCTCTTGCCAAGGCGGTGCAGACCCCGCTCTGAACCCGGGCCTCAGGCCTGGCGTCTGGCCGGCAGATGGTTCAGCAGATCTTCGTTGGCACAGCCCTCAGGCGCCCGGTCGGCCCCGGCGCCATGCACGCCCAGCCAAGCGGTGCAGCGCTCGGAATGGGGGCATTTCCGGCAACGTGTGACCATGTCGGCATAATCCTGCGCCGTCAGCGCGCCTTCATGCATCGCCTCGGACAGGTTCACGCCGATCGCCCGTGCCACCGACCGTGTCAGCCAAAAAGCCCGGTCGGGATCGCCAAGATGCCTCAATGTCGCACTCATACCGCCAGTTCCTCTTCCAGTCGCAGCATCGCCAGGCGCGCCCGGTTGCAACAGGGTTTCGGCGCCGCCGCCGCCTCGGACTTCCGGCCGAGCCATTCGGCACAGCCCTCGGCCCACTCGCAGCCCCGGCAGGCCTGCACCATGCCGGCCCAGTCCTCGGGGTCGATCCGACCCTCCTCGTAGGCGCCCACCAGATCGACGCCCGTCCTTTGTGCCATCCGCTGCACCAGCCAGTAATGGTGTCGGAGATCGCCGAGCGGTGTCATGGTCAGACGTGCTTGCCCCGCTTGAGCATGTCGAAGAGATCGGCATTGCGGCACATGTCGGGGGCGGCCGGGGCGATCCCCTCCTGCGCGGCGAGCCATTGCTCGCAGCTATCCGGATCGGCACAGCCGGTGCAGCGCATCACCGCCTCGCCCAGCGTGTCGATCTCGAGCTTGCCCTCCATGACCTTCTCTTCCAGGTCCAGCCCAAGCGTATTGGCCATGCGGTCGACCAGATCGGCGTGGCGCTTCGTTGTCAGGTTGTTCGTCATCGGGCGGTCCTCCCCATCGCAAGTTTGCGCAGGGTAAAGGGTATCCGCCATGCAGGCGCCATGCCTTGACCTGAATCAAGCGCCCCCGTCGAGCCAGGCGCGCACGCAGGTCTGGACATGGCGGAAGCGGTCGCCGCCCAGATGCTTGCCGCCATACCAGCGGGTGACCACCACCACCTGACCGGCCACCCCTTCCCGCTCTAGCATCCGCAGGATGACGTTGCCGGCGCCCGCCTCGCCGTCATCGTTCTTGAGCGGGGTCCCGCAGGGCAGGATCACAGCCCAGCTGTTATGCGTGGCGCGGGCGAATTTCTTGTTTCGCTTGAGGGTCTTGAGGAAGGCCTCCACCTCCTCGGCCGAACCCGCCGGCCCGCCGGAGACGGCGTATTTCGAGCCCCGGTCGGAGACGACGTTGAGCAATTGCCGCATTGCCTCGGGTCAGAGGCTGGCGGCGACGCGGCGCACCGTCTCGATCCGCTGGGCGTTGGGCGGATGGGTGCCGAGGAAGCGCTCGCCCGGGTCGGCGATCTGGGTGAAATAGGCCGCCCCGCGAACCGGATCGAAGCCGGCCTCATGGGCGATGACCGTGCCAATGGCGTCGGCCTCCAGCTCGTAATCCTTGGAATAGCGCCGCGCGCCGACGCTGGCCCCCAGATCGACCGCCCTTTCGATGGCCGCCGAATCCGCCCCCGAAAGCGA
>JAUIBJ010000008.1 GCA_030428025.1 Alphaproteobacteria bacterium | reverse complement strand
GCCGAGGCCAATATCCGCCATTGGCTGCGCAGTCGTTGGGCGGCCCCGGGCGATCTGCGCGGGGCTGTCTCTGATGGGCGCGTCGCCGGCGTCTACGCGCCGTTCTGGACGTTTGACGCCAGTCACGCGATCAACTACTGGGCAAAAAAGCGCGTGGGCTTTGACGACGATGCAAAATGGGTCGATGTGACGGGGGCCACGACGCTTGCGGTCGACGATGCGGTCATCGCGGCGTCGGATCACGTCACGCCGGCCATCCGCGACGGCATCATGCACGGTTTCAGCCCTGACAAGCTGCGCTCCTACCTGCCGGCCTATCTGGCGGGATTTGCCGGGGAGCTTCACCAGGGTCGCGTCTCGGAGGGCCTAGAGCGATACAGGCGGGATATCGAGGTGAAGGTGCACAGGCGCATTCGCCGCGATATCGGCACCCCCCGGGTTTCCGACATCCGTTACCTCGCCGAGCTTTCGGGCATCCGCTTCCGGCGTATCCTGTTGCCGCTCTGGATCTGGCATTTCACCTACCGGGGCGAGCCCATGCGCATCGTGGTTTCGGGGATCGACGGAAAGACATTCGGCCAGCGGCCCTATAGCCGCCAGAAACTTCTGGCCTATTCGCTGGGCGTTGTCGTTCCCGCCTTTCTGTTGGGCGCCAAGATCGGTGCCGTGCTGGCCCCTGCCGGATTCTGACGGTCCAACCGGTGCGGGCCACCGCGTCGGGATCAGGTGTCATGGCGCGAGATGGCCACGTGGCGAAGGCTGAATCCCGGGCCGGCCTCGTGCAGTATCACAATCGGATTTCCATCGGCAAGAAGCGCGGTTATGGCGAGATCTTCATCCCGCTCGATGGACAGGTCGGGCAGGGGTGCGTCGCCTTCGAAGACCAGCGACAGGATATCCTCCTGCGGGTCGAAACCGAGGATTTCGACGGGGTTGCCGGAGTAGAGCCGCTGGCCGTATGCGGCCGGTTCGGCGCCCAGGCGGGAACGCAGGAAACCGGGCACGGCACCGGTTGGGCCGCTCAGAAGGCCGGCGGTCACCGGGCGGCGGCCCGCCCCCGCCGGGCGCCGCAGCGCCGGGCCGGAGGCAAAGGGGAGGGACGGGTCCCCCGGCCCCGTCCGGAGGGGCCGGGCGGGCGGGTCGAAAACTGCTCGATAGCTCATGGTCGTCTTGCCTTTTCGGCATCCGTGTTGACGGCCATCCTGCCCGGGCGTGGGTAAATCATTGGTGAAGCGCGGGGCGGGGAAACCCTGCGGATTTGCCTCGAATTCGCCGCGACCCCCACAGAGAAACCCCCGGCGCGGGCGGACCCGGGCCGGGGGTGTTGAACGCCTTGAGTTTCAGCGGTTCTCGATATCCACGTAGTCGCGCAGCGTCTCGCCTTTGTAGAGCTGGCGAGGCCGGCCGATCTTCAACTGCGGATCGGCGATCATTTCCTTCCACTGGGCGATCCAGCCCACGGTGCGGCTGACGGCGAAGATCGGTGTGAACATCGAGGTGGGAAAGCCCATCGCCTCCAGAATGATGCCGGAATAGAAATCGACATTCGGGAATAGCTTCTTCTCGACGAAATAGTCGTCTTCAAGCGCCTGTTTTTCCAGCTCTTTCGCCACCTGAAGGGTGGGGTTGTCCTCGATCCCCAGAAGGTCGAGCACCTCGTCGGCCGACTGTTTCATCACCTTCGCGCGCGGGTCGAAATTCTTGTAGACCCGATGGCCGAAGCCCATCAGGCGGAAATCGTCGTCCTTGTCCTTGGCGCGGGCGATATATTCGGGGATCTTGTCGACCGAGCCGATCTCGCGCAGCATTTCCAGACAGGCCTGGTTGGCTCCGCCATGCGCGGGGCCCCAGAGGCAGGCAATACCGGCGGCGATGCAGGCAAACGGATTGGCCCCCGAGGAGGAGGCCAGCCGTACCGTCGAGGTCGACGCATTCTGCTCGTGATCGGCATGGAGCGTGAAGATCCGGTCCATCGCGCGGGAAAGGATCGGGTTCACCTCATAATCCTCGGCCGGCACCGCAAAGCACATGCGCAGGAAGTTCGAGGCATAGTCGATATCGTTACGCGGATAAACGAAAGGCTGGCCGATGGAATACTTGTAGGCCATCGACGCAATTGTCGGCATCTTGGCGATCATCCGGATCGAGGCGACCTCGCGCTGCCAGGGGTCGGAGATGTCGGTCGAGTCGTGATAGAAGGCCGACATCGCCCCCACCACGCCCACCATGATTGCCATCGGGTGGGCGTCACGCCGGTAGCCGCGGAACAGGAAGTGCATCTGTTCGTGCAGCATGGTGTGGTTGGTCACCCGGCTTTCGAAATCTTCCAGCTGCGCGGCCGAGGGCAACTCGCCGTAAAGCAGCAGATAGCAGACTTCGAGAAAATGCGATTTCTCGGCCAGCTGGTCGATGGGATAGCCGCGATGCAAAAGCTCTCCCTTGTCGCCGTCGATAAAGGTAATCGTGCTGTCGCAGCTGGCGGTGGAGGTGAAGCCCGGATCGTAGGTGAAAACGCCGGCCTGGGCATAGAGCTTGCGGATGTCGATCACATCCGGTCCGGCCGTGGGCGAAAAGATCGGCAGGTCGTAGTCCTTGTTGCCAATGGTCAGTCTGGCGGAGTCAGTGCTGTCAGCCATGGGGGCCTCCCTCGTCACGCCCGCGCGGATACGCGCCTCGGGCTGGTTATTTCTTTTTCCGGCCGGTCGAGACGGTCACCCGTTCGCGCTGGCGGCCTCTTCGAGCCGGGCAAGCGATTCCTCCCGCCCCAGCACGAGCATCATGTCGAACACGCTTGGCGTCGCGGTCCGTCCGGCCAGCGCGGCCCGCATCGGGGCTGCCAGCTTGCCGAATTTCATGTCGTGGGACTCGGCGAACTGCATGGTGGCTGTCTCCAGATCATCCCGCGTCCACGTAGCATTTTGCAGATGCGGCGTCAATTCTCTCAGTATACCACGGGATACATCGTCTAAGGCCTGAGCCGCCTTCCCATCCAGTGCAACCGGACGATCTGAAAGGATAAAGTTCGCCTTTTCAAGAAGTTCCGGAAATCTTTTCGCGCGATCCTTGAGGCAGTGCATGGCCTGTTCCATCATCCGCATCCGCGCCTCCGGCAGGGCCGGTTGACCGGTGATCGCCAGATAATCCGACAGTTCATGCAGCAGCGCAGCATCTTCCGTTGCGGCGATATGCCGGCCGGAAAGATTGTCGAGCTTCTTGAAATCGAACCGCGCCGGCGACTTGCCGATGCCGCTCAGGTCGAACCATTCCAGCGCCTGCGCATCGGTGAAGAACTCGTCGTCCCCATGGCTCCAACCCAGCCGTGCGAGGTAGTTGCGCATACCGGCCGCCGAAAACCCCATCTTCTGATAGGCATCCACCCCGAGCGCCCCGTGCCGCTTGGATAGCTTCTTGCCATCGGGCCCGTGAATGAGGGGAATATGGGCATAGACGGGCAGGGACCAACCCATCGCCCGATAGATCAGCATCTGCCGCGCGGCATTGTTGAGGTGGTCGTCCCCCCGGATCACGTGAGTGACCCCCATGTCGTGATCGTCCACCGCCACCGCCAGCATGTAGACCGGTGTGCCATCGCCGCGTAACAGAACCATGTCGTCGAGTTGGTCGTTGCGGATGGTGACATCGCCCTGCACGCGGTCGGCGATCACCGTCGTGCCCTCGCGCGGGGCCTTGATGCGGATGACGTAAGGCGCATCGGGATGGGTGGCGGGGTCGGCGTCGCGCCACGGGCTTTGAAACAGGGTCGAGCGGCCGGCCGCCCGGGCCTCGTCGCGGAAGGCCTGGATTTCTTCCTGCGTCGAGAAGCACTTGTAGGCCTGTCCCGAGGCAAGCAGTTCACGCGCCACCTCGGCATGGCGGGGCGCGCGCTCGAACTGGCTGATCGCCTCGCCGTCATGGTCGAGCCCCAGCCAGGCCAGCCCGTCGAGGATCGCCTGCGTGGCCTCGGGCGTCGATCGCGCCCGGTCGGTATCCTCGATCCGGAGCAGGAACTTCCCGCCCCGGCCGCGCGCATAGAGCCAGTTGAACAGTGCCGTCCGCGCCCCGCCGATATGCAGATAGCCGGTGGGCGAAGGGGCAAAGCGGGTGACAACCGTCTCGGACATGTTTCGGGTTAACCTTTCGGTAACGGTTTTGGGGGATAGCGGTCGGGACTGTTTACCACGCCTGTCTATCGGCCCGCCGGAAGGGAGACAAGTCTTGGGGCTCGGGGAACGCGCCGTTTCCGTTTGGCTGGCGCAGCGGGGGCATCTCTTTCCCTGGGCGCCGGTGGCGCTCGGGCTGGGGGTGGGGCTCTACTTCGCACTGAAGGCCGAACCGGGGGCGGCGCTCTATCTCTGGGCCGGCGGTCTGGCCTGCCTGGCGGCGCTATTGACCTGGCGGGCCGGGGTGATCCTGTCGCCGCTCCTCTGGGCGCTGGCGCTTGTCGCGGCAGGGCTGTGCCTCGGCGGGCTCCGGGCGCATATGGTCGAGGCGCCGGTGCTGGGCTGGCGCTATTACGGCCCCATCGAGGGCCGTATCGCCGGGATCGACCGCTCCAGCTCCGATGCGTTGCGGCTGACGCTCGACCGGGTGGTGCTGGCCAATGTCCCGCCCGAGCAGACGCCCGCACGGGTGCGCGTTTCGCTCCACGGGCGTCAGGCGGGTACCGCGCCCGAACCGGGCCTGCATGTCATCCTCACCGGCCATCTCTCGCCGCCTTCGGGGCCGGTGGAGCCTGCGGGCTTCGATTTCCAGCGACACGCCTGGTTTCAGCGGCTGGGCGCCGTGGGCTATACCCGCACGCCGGTTCTGGCGCTGGCACCGCCGGCCGAGGGGCAATGGCTCTTCAAGGCGCGCATGGCGCTTTCGGAGCGCGTGCAGGCGGCGCTGCCGGGCCAGACCGGGGCCTTCGCCGCCGCGATCACCACCGGCGACCGCTCGGCCATCGCGCAGGACACGCTGGAGGCGCTCCGGCGGTCGAACCTCGCTCATCTGCTTGCCATCTCGGGGCTGCATCTGGGGCTGCTCGCCGGCGTGGTCTTCGGCGCGGCGCGGTTGGGGTTCGCGGCCGTGCCCCGGCTGGGCCTCAGGCTGCCCGCCAAGAAGATCTCGGCGGCGCTGGCCCTGCTGACGGCCGCCTGCTATCTCGCGCTTTCGGGAGGGAACGTGGCCACTGAACGCGCCTTCGTCATGGTCAGCGTGATGCTCTGTGCGGTGATGGCCGATCGGCGGGCGCTGTCGCTTCGGGCCGTGGCGGTGGCGGCGATGATCGTGCTCGTGCTGCGCCCCGAGGCGATGCTCGGCCCGGGCTTCCAGATGTCCTTCGCGGCCACCACGGCGCTGGTGGCGGTCTTTTCCCTCATCCGCGACCGTCGGATCGGGCTGGGGCCCGCCTGGCTGCGCCCGGCTTTGGCGGTGGTGATCTCCTCGCTGGTGGCGGGGCTCGCCACGGCGCCCATTGCGGCCGCGCATTTCAACCAGATCGCGCATTACGGTCTGCTCGCCAACCTCCTCAGCGTGCCGCTGATGGGCGTTCTGGTGATGCCGGCGGCAGTGCTGTCCTTCGCCCTCATGCCGTTCGGGCTGGAGGGGCCCGGGCTCTGGCTGATGGGGCAGGGGCTGGACTGGATCCTGGGCGTGGCGCATTGGGTCTCGTCGCTCGACGGCGCCCGCGGCACGGTGCCGGGGCCGCAGGGCGCGGTGCTGCCGCTCATCGCGCTCGGCGCGCTCTTCGTCGTCCTCTGGCAGGGCCGGTTGCGGGTGGCGGGCGCTCTGCCGGTGGCCTTTGGCTTCGCGCTTTGGGCACAGACGGACCGGCCCGCCGTGCTGATCTCCGATAGCGGCGGGCTTGTGGGTGTGATGACCGAAAGCGGCCGGGCGCTCAGCAAGCCGCGCGGCGCGGGCTTCGTGGCGCTCAACTGGCTGGAGAACGATGGCGACCCGGCCAGTCAGGCCGACGCCCACGCGCGGTGGGAGGCGGTGGCCGGGACCGGCTGGCCCGTGCGCGCGATCTCGGGCAAGCGCCGGGCCGAGGAACTGACCGACTGCGACCCGGAGGAATGGATCGTGCTGACGGCAAGCCCGGGCCGCGACCTGCCCTGCCATGTCCTGGGCCCCGACGATCTGCGCCGCACCGGGGCGGTGGCGCTCTTCCGCGAGAACGGCAAGATCCGCCTGCTCACCGCGCGCGAGGTCACCGGCACCCGGCTCTGGACCGCTCAGTAGGTGCGGATGAGCCCTACCAGACGGCCCTGCACGCGTACCTTGTCCTCGGGCAGGACCTTTGTCTCGTAGGCCGGGTTCGCGGCCTCGAGCGCGATGGCGCTGCCGTTGCGGTAGAATTTCTTCAGCGTCGCTTCCTCATCTTCTACCAGCGCCACCACGATATCGCCGTTATCGGCCACCTCGGTTTCGCGGATGACCACGATATCGCCGTCGTTGATCCCGGCGCCGATCATGGAATCGCCTTTGACTTCAAGCGCATAATGATTGCCCCTGCCGCTGACCATGTCGCCGGGAACAGCGACGTTGCGGCTGGCATGGGCGATGGCCTCGATCGGCACCCCGGCGGCGATGCGGCCCATCAGGGGCAGTTCTATCGCCGGGGCGGCTTCCACCGACAGGGCGCCCGCCGGCATAGAGGCCGCGGGCCTGTCGCCCTCGATCACGCGCGGAGTGAAACCGCCCGAACTGGCCTCGCCGCCCAGGGATTCGGGCAGGCGGACAATCTCTAGTGCGCGGGCACGATGTGCGAGCCGGCGGATGAAGCCGCGCTCCTCCAGCGCGGTGATCAGCCGGTGTATACCGGATTTCGAGCGCAGGTCGAGCGCATCCTTCATCTCGTCGAAACTGGGCGGCACGCCGTCCCGCTGCACCCGTTTATGAATGAATTCAAGCAGGTCCAGCTGCTTTTTCGTCAGCATGTTGCACGTCCTCCGCGACCATACGTTTACGTTTGTTCTACGCATGTTCCCGTTTTGTGTCAACCGCCCACGGAATCGGTCTGTGGATAAGTCAGAAGGCGAGATATTCCACCGTCTCGCCGCGTTTGCGCGCGGGGTCGTCCGGCGGCCGGATCAACAGCGCATTGGCGCGCGCCAGAACCGACAGAAGCGCACTGTCCTGACGGTCAGCCGCAGCGATCTCGCCGTTCCGGAATTCGGCGCGCATGTAATGCTCGCGCGGGCCGTTGGGGCCCAGGTCGCTGGCGAGCCGCGCCGTGAGGCGCGGGGCGCGGGTCTCGCCCAGGCCCAGCATCGCCCGGATCATCGGCGCGAGGAAGACATGCGCGCAGACCATGGCCGAGACCGGGTTGCCCGGCAGGCCCACCATCGCCGCACGTCCCATCCGACCGGCCATCAGCGGTTTGCCCGGCCGCATTCTCACCTTGTAGAAGCTCTGGCTAAGGCCCCGGGCGGCGGCGACCTTGCCCACGATGTCATGATCGCCCACCGAGGCACCGCCGATGGTGACAACCAGATCGGCGCCCTGCGCCAGATCGAAGGCGGTTTCCAGCGAAGCGGCAGTGTCGCGGGCGATGGGCAGAAGGCGCGGCCGCGCACCCCAACCTTCCAGCATGGCCTTGATCCCGAAGGTGTTGGAGGCGATGATCTGGTCCGGCCCCGGTTCCTCGCCGGGCATCACCAGTTCATCGCCGGTCGAGATCAGCGCCACCTCGGGCCGGCGCGCGACCGACACGCGGGCGATGTTCATCGCCGCAAGAAGGGCGATGTCGGCAGGGCTCAGCCGCCGCGGCGCCGAAAGTCGGTCGCCCACCGAAAAATCCGTGCCGCGCGGGCGGATATGAGCGCTGTCGTCCAGCCGGTCGCCAAGGGTGATCCGGTCGCCCTCGCGGCGCACGTCCTCCTGAATGATCACCCTGTCGGCGCCTTGCGGAACAGGCGCCCCGGTGAAGATGCGCACCGCCTCGCCCGCACCCACCGAGCCCGCGAACCCGTGGCCCGCCGCCGCTGTTCCGATCACCGAGAAGGCGGCGCCGGGGCGCGCCTCCTCTGTCTTCAGCGCATATCCGTCCATCGCCGAGGCCGGGAAGGGCGGCTGGTCGCGCCTTGCCTCGACCGCCTCGGCCAGAACCCGGCCGCCGGCCTCTGCCAGATTCACCGACTCCGCCTCCAGCGGCGAGACCAGCGCGAAAAGCTGCGCGAGCGCCTCGTCGACGGAAATCATGTCGCCTCGTACCGCCCTGATTTTCCGCCATCTTTCAGGATCACGCGAATCCCGCCGATTTCCATCGCGCGATCTACCGCCTTGACCATGTCGTAGACGGTCAGCGCCGCGATGTTCACCGCCGTCAGCGCCTCCATTTCCACCCCTGTCTGGCCCGTTGTGCGCACCGTCGCCTCGATGCGCACCCCCGGCAGAGCGGGGTCGGGAGCAAGGTCAACCGCCACTTTCGTCACCGGCAGCGGGTGGCAAAGCGGAATCAGATCGGCCGTCTTCTTGGCGCCCATGATCCCCGCCAGCCGGGCCACGGCCAGAACGTCGCCCTTTTTGGCCCGGCCTTCCATCACGATATCAAGGGTTTCCGGCGCCATCTTCACATGGCCTTCGGCGCGCGCGATGCGATCCGTCACCGCCTTGTCCGAGACATCGACCATATGCGCCTGGCCATGCTCGTCGAAATGCGTGAGCCCGCTCACATCATCCCTCCCGGCGCGGAGGGCACGTCGAGAATGGCGCGGGTCGCCGCCGCCACGTCCTCTTGCCGCATCAGCGCCTCCCCGATCAGGAAACAGCGGGCGCCATAGCGCGCCATGTCGGCCAGATCCCCGGGTTTCGACAGCCCGCTTTCGCAGACGATCATCCGCTCGGGCGGCACCAACCGGGCGAGCTTGCGCGAGGTGTCGAGCGTCGTCTCGAAGCTGTTGAGATCGCGGTTGTTGATGCCGATCATGCGCGAGGAGAGGCGCCCCGCGCGCTCCAGCTCGGCTTCGTTGTGGACCTCCAGAAGCGCATCCATGTCCCAGCGGCGGGCAGCCTCTTCCAGCTCGGCCGCCTGACCGTCGCTGACCGAGGCCATGATGATCAGGATGCAATCGGCGCCCCAGGCTCGCGCCTCGGCCACCTGATAGGGGTCGTACATGAAATCCTTTCGCAAAACCGGCAGGTTGCAGGCCGCTCTTGCCTGTTTCAGATATTCCGGCGCGCCCTGAAAGCTGGGCCCGTCCGTCAGCACCGACAGGCAGGCCGCTCCACCCTCCTCATAGGCGCGCGCCAGCGCCGGCGGATCGAACTCCTCCCGGATCAACCCTTTCGACGGGCTCGCCTTCTTGATCTCGGCGATCAGGCCGAAGCCCTGCTTGCTGGCCTGCAGCAGCGTGTCGGCGAATGGCCGCACCACGGGGGCTGCGGCGGCGGCGGTTTCGATATCGGCCTGCGGCACGGCCTCCTTGGCCGCGGCAATTTCCTCAAGCTTGTAGGCCTTGATCTTTTCCAGAATGGTGGGGGTGCTCATTTGGCCTCCGATGTCACTTTGGCGAGCGTTTCGACCCGGGTCTTGGCCGCCCCGCTGTCGAGGCTCTCCCGGGCCATCTCTACCCCTGATTTAAGGTTGTCGGCCTTTCCTGCCACCACGAGGGCGGCGGCGGCGTTCAGAAGCACCGCGTCGCGATAGGCCCCGAGCGCCCCGTCAAGCAGGGCGCGGAAGGCGTCTCCGTTCTCCTCGGGCGTGCCGCCGAGAATGGCTTCGAAGGGGTGCACGGGCAAGCCCGCATCCTCTGGGTGCAGTTCCGTTTCGCGAATGGTGCCGTCTTCCTCCAGCGCCGCCACCCAACTCGTCCCGGCGATGCTGAGTTCGTCCGTGCCGTCGTCGCCATGCACCAGCCAGGCGCGTTCGGAGCCCAGCCGGCCCAGCGTTTCGGCCATGGGCCGGATCAGGTCGCGGCTGAAGGCGCCGGTCAGCTGGCGCTTGACCCCGGCGGGGTTGGTGAGCGGCCCGAGAATATTGAAGATCGTGCGCGTGCCCAGCTCGGCCCGCACCGGGCCGACATGCGCCATCGCCGGATGATGCATGGGCGCCATCATGAAGGCGATCCCGGCTTCTTTCAGAGCCTTTTCAACAACTTGCGGGCCGACCATCACCTTGATGCCCAACTGCGTCAGAACATCGGCGGCGCCGGATTTCGAGCTGAGATTGCGGTTGCCGTGCTTGGCCACGGGCACGCCGCAGCCCGCGACCACGAATGCGGTGGCGGTGGAGATGTTGAGCGTGCCCTTGCCGTCGCCGCCGGTGCCGACGATATCCATCGCCCCCGGCACGCCCCGGACCTTGTTGCATTTCGCCCGCATCACCGCCGCGGCGGCGGCGTATTCGTCGACCGTCTCGCCGCGCGTGCGCAGCGCCATCAGAAAGCCGCCGGTCTGCGCCGGGGTGGCTTCGCCCTCGAACAGGCAGGCAAAGGCCGCCTCGGCCTCCGCGCGGCTGAGCGGGCGGTCGGCGGCGGCGGCGATCAGGGGGCGGATGTCGCTCATGCCGGCACCTGCAGCGTGTCGAGGAAATTCTTCAAAAGCTCATGCCCCCCCTGTGAGGCGATGGATTCGGGGTGGAACTGCACGCCGTGGATGGGCAGGCTGCGGTGCTGCAGTCCCATGATGGTGCCGTCCTCCAGCTCTGCCGTGATTTCCAGTGCCTCGGGACAGCTGGCGCGCTCGACCACCAGCGAATGATAGCGGGTAGCCTCCAGCGGATTGGGCAGGCCGGCGAAGACGCCCGTGCCGCCATGCCGGATGCTGCCCATTTTGCCATGCACGATCTCGGAATGCCGCACCACGCGGCCGCCGAAGGCCTGCCCGATCGTCTGATGCCCGAGGCAGACGCCCAGAAGCGGCAGACGCGTCTCGGCCGCAGCCTGGGTCAGCGCGAGGCAGATGCCGGCGCGGTCGGGGTCGCAGGGTCCGGGCGACAGGATGATGCCCGCCGGCCGCAGCGCCATCGCCTCCTGCACGTTCAGCGCATCGTTGCGCCGCACCGTCACGTCGGCGCCCAGCTCGCCCAGATAATGCACGAGATTGTAGGTGAAACTGTCGTAATTATCGATCAAGAGCAGCATATCGCCCGTCCGGAAAGTGATGGGGGTGGAGGCCCGGGTCTCAGTCGGGCTATACTTGTTCAGGGTTGCAAGGCACCGTCAAGGGGCGCAAAGGTAGCAACCAGACAAATAAGAGGGCAGAACCTGTGCTACGTGGCGTATTGGGTGGTTTTCTGACCGGCACGATCCTGTCTGGGCTGGCGCTCGGCGCGGCCTCGCTGCTGACAGCGCCGCCTCTGGGCGCGCCGCCGGAGGCCGCTGCGGTGGATGTGCCTGCGGGATCGGAGTTCAAGCAGCCGCGCGAGGATACCGAGGCCGCGCTTCCCGGGTCCGACGAGGTGCCCGCCGCCGACAGCGGGCCGATGGTCGCCGCACCCGAGCCCGACGATCTGAGTTCGCTCGAAGGGGCCGACACCGCTCCCGCCTCTCAGCCCGAAACCGGTACGGCGGAAAGCACGCTGATTGCGCCGGACGACCAGAGCAGCAGCGCCGGGGTCGATCTGGACAGCGACGAGCCGGTCCTGCCCAGCCCCCAGGCCCTGGCGCCCGAGACGCCGGACGACGAGGAGGATCTGTCGATCTCGACCGAGCCGTCCCAGCCGGTCTTGCCCGAGGTCGAGGAGGATAGCGGCGTCTACCAGCCGGCGCAGCCGCAGGCGCCGGGCGAGGACGAGGGGGCGGCGGCGGTGCCCGGGGAAGGCACCGAGATGGCCGCGGCGGATGCACCCGAACCTGCCGCTGAACCCGCGCCCGAACCCGCGCCCTCGGCCGACGCCTCCGATCCGGAGCCGATGCCGGCCACCGATCCCGGGGATGATCCTGCGACCCAACCCGAGGCCGAAGAGGAACCCGAGCCCTCCGGCACCATCGGCGATCTGGCCGAGAATGTCACCACCGACCGGCTGCCCGCGGTCACCGACGAGTCGGAGACTTCGGAGGAGGACCTGCCGCCGCTGCGGAAATACGCGGTGCCCTTCTCCAACCCCGAGAACAAGCCGCTGATGGCCATCGTCCTCATCGACGACGGACAAAGCCCGATCAGCCACGAGGCGCTGGCAGATTTTCCCTATCCGGTAAGCTACGCGGTCGATGCCGGCTGGCCGGGCGCGACCCGTGCGGCCGAGGAGTACCGCGCCGCCGGGCTGGAGGTGCTGGCCATGGCCGATCTGCCCGCGGGGGCGAGCGCGGCGGATGCCGAGGTGGCGATGCAGGCCTATCTGGCCAATGTCCCCGAGGCGGTGGCGGTGATGGAAGGCACCGGCTCCGGCCTGCAATCGAGCCGGGAGGCCACCGAACAGCTGATCCCGATCCTTCAGGAAAGCGGGCACGGGCTGGTGCTCTTCTCCGAAGGGCTCGACACCGCGCGCAAGCTCATCGCGCGCGAGGGCGTGCCGGTGGCCTCGGTTTTCCGCGATTTCGACGCCAAGGGCCAGAATGTCACGGTGATCCGCCGTTTCCTCGATCAGGCGGCCTTCAAGGCCGGGCAGGAAGAGGGCGGTGTGATCATGGTCGGCCGGCTTCGGGCCGAGACGGTCAGCGCGCTGCTGCTCTGGGGCTTGCAGGACAGGGCCGGCAGCGTCGCGCTGGCGCCGGTGTCGGCGATTCTGCAGGCGGCGAACTAGAGCGTTGACAAGGGTTTGGGCGGCAAAGCTCGCTCACGCATCGCGCCACTGTCCGGGGCCGAGTTCGTCGAGCGTCCACTCGCCCACGCGCCAGCGCACCAGCCGCAGCGTCGGGTGGCCCACATGCGCCGTCATCCGCCGCACCTGCCGGTTGCGACCCTCGGAAATCGTGATCTCCAGCCAGCAATCGGGCACCGATTTGCGGAACCTCACTGGCGGGTCGCGCGGCCAGAGGTCCGGCGGGTCGATCCGGCGCACGGCCGCGGGCCGGGTCGGCCCGTCCTTCAGACGCACGCCGCTGCGCAGGGCGGCCAGCGCGGCCTCGTCCGGCTCTCCCTCCACCTGCACCAGATAGGTCTTGTCCAGCTTGTGCCGGGGATTGGCGATGCGGGCCTGCAACCGACCATTGTCGGTGAGCACCAGCAGCCCCTCGCTGTCGCGGTCGAGGCGCCCGGCCGGATAGACGTCCGGCACACCGATATAGGCCGAGAGCGTGGGCCGGGGGCTGTCGGCGCTGCCCTTGTCGGTGAATTGCGACAGCACGCCGAAGGGCTTGTTGAAGAGGATCACACGGGTCATGACGCCAGATTGCGTTGCCGCCTGTCCGATTGAAACCGTTCTTTGGCCGAAATTTGGGCCGGATTCGCGGGCAAGCTGGTCGTTCTGAGCAATCTCTCGGCCGGAGGCCGGATGCTGGTGACGAGCGCGGTGTTTCATGTGCGGGTTCTTTGGGTGGCGTGGTGGTATCGCGCGCTCTTCGCGCGGCTCTCAGGCCAGCGCGACATCGTCCGCGACAACCTCTCGCGTGTCTTCCCTCAGAAAAGCCGGCGGGCCAAACGGGCGCTGGAACGGCGCATCCTAGCCAGCCAGGGCCGGTTCTACGGCGAAATCCTTTCCATCGAGCGTTTCCTGCCCGCAATCGGCGCACCCGAGATCGAGGGGCCGGGGCAGGCGGCCTTTCTCGACGCTGTGAAGGCAAAACGGCCCGTGATCCTGCTGACCGGTCATGTGGGCAACTACGTCGCCGGGTTGCAGATGCTGACAAATCTGGGAATCGAGGCAGGGTTTCTCTATCGCACCCGCGGCAATCTGCTACTCGATTCGCGCTTCGACCGGATCCTGCGCGGGGTCGGGCAGAAAGGGTTCAAGATCGGCCACAGGCGGCACCGGGGGTACGAGGGAAATCTGAGGGATTTCATTACCTTCCTCGCCGAAGGTCACCCCGTGGTGATGCTCGGGGACCATCGCGACAGGAAAGGCGCACGGCTGCGCTTTCTCGGCCAGCGCAAGGCACCCACCTCGTTGACGCCCGCCAAGCTGGCGCTTGCGCATGACGCACCGCTCATCCCCTGTTTCGTGCTGCGGCAGGGGCGGCGCTGCCGGTTCCGGGTGTGGATGGGGGCGCCAATCGCACCCGGAGACCCGAAGAACATGATGCAGGCCTTCAACGATGCCGAAAGCCGGGTGATCCTCGAGGATCCGGCGCAATGGTCCTGGACGATCCGGCGGTGGTAGGGCGGCCATCTTCGCCCGCACCGGGTCTCGTCATTCACGTTCCCGCCCATCTTCTCGCGCGACACGGGCAGGCGGGGTTCGGCCTTTACGGGCGGATCGCGCCGGACTTCCGCCGGATGGGGATCGAGGTTACCTTCGTCGAACGTCCCTCGACCACCGAGCTTGCCCTTTACAACAAGCGCGACTTTCATATCGTCCATCACGGTTTCCTGCGCCGCTTCAACCTGCTCAACTGCGGCATAGCCTATGTGTGGCCCTACTGGTATCTCGACCGGCGCGGCGTGCTTTGCGACAGCTCGATGATCAATGCCGCCCCGCGCCTTGCCCGGCTCGACGCCGGCCGTGCGGCGCGGTTCGTGCGCGGTCTGTATGACAGGACGGCCGCGCGGGGGGGGTCGAAACATGCGCAGCCGCCACGCGCGGGCGGGTTGGAAAGCGGCGCCATCGTCGTCTTCCTGCAGGGCCTTTCCGAGCCCGTGCTGCGCAGCATGTACATGATGGAAACCGAGATGCTGGAGATCGTGATCCGGCACCGCGACGCGCGGCCGGTCCTGATCAAGCCGCATCCGCAATTTCCCGACACGATCGCCGTCGCCCATGCGCTCAGGCTGGCCGGGCGGCATCCGGGCGTGAGCCTGACCGGCGCCAATGTGCACGACCTTCTGGATGGCGCTTACTGTTCCGTTTCAATATGTTCCGGGGCCTCCTTCGAGGGACTCATGCACCACACGCCGGCCATCCTGTTCGGCCGGAGCGATTTCGCCGCCTGCGCCTGGACGGTGAGGACCGAGGCCGAGGCGGCGCGCGCGCTGAGAGAAATCCGCGCGCGGGATTTCGAATACGACCGTTTCCTTTACTGGTTTCTGCGCCGCAAGATGTACAGCCAGCGCAACCCCGACCTCGCCGCGCGGGTGCTGCAGCGGATTGCCCAAACGGGGTTCGAGTTGCGGCCCGTCCGTCCGCCGCGCCTGATCTTTCCCGAGGACGAGGAGGTGCCAGGCGCAACCGTTCCTGCGCGCGAGGAGCATATTCGGATAATCCCGAAAGGTGTCTAAGAATCAGATGGTTGAAGACGACACTTGACGTCCGTCAGCCATTTCCCTCGCCGGTGAAGCGTGCCGCGTCGGCGGCGGCGCGGCGGATGGCGTTCGATTTGTGCACCGTCTCCATGAACTCGGCCTCCGGGTCGCTGTCATAGACCACCCCGCCGCCGGCCTGGATATAGAGCTTGTCGTCCTTCACCACCGCCGTGCGCAGGGCGATGCAGATATCCATGTCGCCCCCGGCGCTGAAATAGCCCACGCCGCCGCCATAGACACCGCGCTTCTCCGGCTCCAGCTCGTCGATGATCTCCATCGCGCGGACCTTGGGCGCACCGCTGACCGTGCCCGCCGGCAGCCCCGCAAGAAGCGCCGACAGCGCGTCCTGATCCTCGGCCAGGTCTCCCACCACGTTCGACACGATATGCATCACGTGGCTGTAGCGCTCGATGATGAACTTCTCGGTGGGGCGCACGCTGCCGATCTTCGCCACCCGGCCCACGTCGTTGCGGCCCAGATCCAAGAGCATCAGGTGCTCGGCCAGTTCCTTGGGGTCGGCCATCAGATCGGCCTCGTTGGCGCGGTCCTCCTCCGGCGTGGCCCCGCGTGGCCGCGTGCCGGCGATGGGGCGGATCGTCACCTGGCGATCGAAAACCCGCACCAGGATTTCCGGCGAGGCGCCCACCACCTGAAACCCGCCGAAATTGAAATAGAACATGAAGGGCGAGGGGTTGGTGCGCCGCAGGCTGCGATAGAGCGCGAAGGGCGGCTGTCGGAATGGCAGGGTCCAGCGCTGGCTGGGCACGACCTGAAAGATATCGCCCGCGCGGATATAGTCCTTGGCCGTCTCCACCGCCGCCTTATAGCCCTCGCGGGTGAAGTTCGACACGGGCGGCGCATCCTCGTGCGCCTGGCCCAGGGTGCGGCTGGTCTGGGGCAGGGCGCGGTCGAGGTCGCGCACCGCATCCATCACCCGTTCGGCGGCCTGCGCATAGGCCGCGCGCGCCGAAAGGCCGCTGTCGGCCCAGGCCGGGGCCACGACGGTCACGTCGCCCTTGACCCCGTCGAGCACCGCGACGACCGAGGGCCGCAAGAGCAGCGCGTCAGGCAGTCCAAGCGGGTCGGGGTTGACGTCCGGCAGGTGTTCGACCAGCCGGATCATGTCGTAGCCCAGATAGCCGAAGAGCCCGGCGCTCGCCGCCGGCAGGTCGTCGGGCAGGTCGATCCGGCAGGCGGCGATAAGGGCCCGCAGATTGGCCAGCGGGTGGCCGTCCTCGTCCTCGAAGGCATCGCCGTCGAACCGGGCCTGCCGGTTGATGCGGCTCGTTTCGCCATGGCATTGCCAGATCAGGTCGGGCTTCATGCCGATGATCGAATAGCGCCCGCGCACCTCGCCGCCGGTCACCGATTCCAGCATGAAGGCATCGCGCGCCCCGCCCGAAAGCTTCAGCATCAGCGACACGGGCGTGTCGAGATCGGCGGCGAGCCGGGCATAGACGACCTGGCTTTGCCCGGTCTCATAGGCGGCGGCGAAGGCGTCGAAGGAGGGGGTCAGGTCCACCGGCCGTGCCCCTTACTGGAAATTGGCATGCACGGCGTTGAGCGCCGACTGGTCCAGCTCGATCCCGGCCCGCGACCGGATGTCGTTGGCCAGAAGCTGGAACAGGTCCTGCGACAGGCTCGAGGCCACCTGCTGCTGGAGCACGTCGCGCAGGCGCTGAAGGTCCTGGTTTTCGGGGTCGGGCGGCGCGACTCCCTTGAGCTTGACTACGAAGATGCGGCCCTCGCCCTCGATCACCGTCGCGCCACCGTCCTTCATGGCAAAGACACGGTTGACGAACTCGGCCGGGGCGTCGGCCTGATAGGCCTGCCGGGTGATCGTCTGATCGCCGTCCACCTCAAGCCCGACATCCGCAAGGCTGGCGCCGTTTTCCATCTCCGAAACAAGAGGTTCCACCTTGTTCTTCAAGGCCTTGACTAGCTGGTCGCGCTCCCAGCCGGCGGCGACAGCGTCGCGCACCTCGTCCAGAGGCTGCACTTCGGCCGGGACCACCTCGTCAAGCCGCATGGCGAAGATGCCGCCCTCGTCCAGCTGTATCACCTCCGGGTAGTCTTCCGCCGTCAGCCCGGCGGCGGCGCTGCGGAAGGACTCGTAGGCGGCGATCCCGTCGGTCATGCCCTCGTGCCAGGCGATCTCGCCGAGTTCCAGTTCGGTCTCGCGGGCCAGATCCTCGATCGTGGCGCCGCCCGCCAGCAGATCGTCGACCGCGTCGATGCGGCTGTCGATGACGCGGCGGGCGCGGTCGGCGGCCAGTTCGGCGCGCAGGTCCGGCAGGGCCTCCTCAAAACTCGTCTCCTGCGCCGAAAGCACGCCGTTGATTCGAAAGAGGGCTGGGCCGACGGGGGTGGGCAGCGGGCCTACGACATCGCTCACCTCGGCCGCGAAGACGGCCTCGCCTGCGCCGTCCAGATCGGCCTGCGCGACATCGCCCAGATCCACATCCGCCAGTTCCAGCCCGCGCGCCTCAACCAGATCCTCGAAGCCCGTCTCGCCGGATTCCAGCCGCGCCTTGGCTTCGGCTGCAGCCTCCTGACTGGAAAAGGCCAGCCGCTCGACCAGCCTCCGCTCGGGCTGGTTGAACTCCTCCTGCCGAGCCTCGTAGGCGTCGCGCAGCGCCTGTTCGTCCAGCTCGACCGTGTCGATGATCATGTCGGGGGTCAGCAAGGCATAGGTTATGCGCTTGCGCTCGGGCACGGTGAAGCGGTCCTCGTTCTCGGAATGGTAGGCTTCGAGGTCGCTCTCCTCCGGCACCGGCAGGCCGGTTTCCAGATCGCCGCGCCCGAGCACGGCCCAGGACACCGTACGCCGCTCGCCCAGATACTGGATCAGCGAACCGATATAGGGCTCTGGCATGGTCACGCCCGCCATCACCGCCGCCTGAAGGAAACTGCGGGCGGTTTCGGCGCGGATATCCTCCTCGAACTCGCTCTCGCTCATCCCCGCCTGCTCCAGCGCGAAGCGATAGGCTTCGCGGTCGAACTCGCCGTCGAGGCCCCGAAACTGTTGCATGGCGACGATCTCGTCGCGCAGGGCCTCGTCGCCCACGGAAAGGCCGATCTGGCCGGTCTCATGGTCGAAGGCGGCGGTGGCGATCAGGCGCGCCAGCACCGATTCCGTGACCCCCAGATCGCGGGCGCGGGCAAAGCTGACCGGCTCGCCCAGTTCGGCTTCGATGGCGCGGATTTCCCGCTGCAGTCCGCGGGCATAGGCGTTGACGTCGATATCGGCCTCGCCGACCGTGCCGATGCGGCGCACGCTGCCCGACAGGTTGGTGACGCCAAAGCCGCCCAGCCCCAGCACCAAGAGACCCAGCAGCACATAGACCAGAACCTTGCTGCCGCCTTTTTTTCCAGCCATTTGACCCCCTGTCAGCCCTGAACCTGTCCCCGGCGTTCCACCCGGGCCTGTCTACGCGCAGTCTTTCGCCGGGGCAAGGGGCCAGCCGAGCCCCGCAAGCCGCTCGAACAGGGCGGCGATGCCGTCGCGGTCGATATTGGCGAAGGCCACGCGCAGTTCCTGACGGCCGCGCGGTTCGCCCTCGGGGTAGAACATCGTGGCGGGCAAGAGCAGGATTCCGGCCTCGCGCACCAGTTTCGGCGCCATCTCGGCGGAGGACAGGGCGAAGGGGTGGCGCAGATAGGCGAAATAGGCGCCGCAGCCCAGAAGCTCCCAGCCTTTCTCCTCCAGCGCCGGCATATGGTCGTGGATGGCCGCGCGCCTGTCGAGGATTTCGGCCCGCTCGCCGGCCAGCCACTGGCCCAGGTTGCGCAGCCCCCAGAGCGCGCCGATCTGACCCAACTGGTTCGGGCAGATGGTGACGGTATCGAGAAACTTCTCGGCCTCCACGAGCAGCTCGGGCGCGGCCACCATCGCGCCCACGCGGTGGCCGGTGAGACGATAGGCCTTGGAGAAGGAATAGAGCTGGACCAGCGTCTTGTCCCAGTCGGGATCCTGAAAAAGGGTGTGCGGCGCGCCGGATCGCGCGTCGAAATCGCGATAGGTCTCGTCGATGATCAGGCGCAGGCCGTTGTCACGGGCGAGGCGGTGGAACTCGGCCACCAGATCGGCTGGGTATTCCACCCCGCCCGGGTTGTTGGGGCTGACCAGCGCGATGGCGCGGGTGCGCGGGGTGAGCCGTGCCGCGGCCTCTTCCGGATCGGGCAGAAGCCCCGGCCCGGCCGGCAGAGGGATGGCCCGCACACCGGCCATATCGAGCCACATTTTATGGTTGAAATACCATGGGGTTGGCAGGATAACTTCATCCCCCTCGCCGCACAGCGCGGCGATGGCGGCGCAGAAGGCCTGATTGCAGCCGGAGGTGATCGCGACCTGGTCGGCAGAGACCTCGCCGCCATAGGCAAGCCGCCAGCTATCGGCCAGCGCCTCGCGCAGGTCGGGCCGTCCCAGCACGGGGCCGTAGAGATGCGCCTGCGGATCCTCGAGTGCCGCCTGGGCCA
>JAUIBJ010000471.1 GCA_030428025.1 Alphaproteobacteria bacterium | reverse complement strand
ATCCGAACCGGTGGCCGTTAAAAAACTGCGGGACACAGACATGGCAAGGCGTTACTTCGGCACGGACGGAATTCGGGGGCGCGCCAATGTGGCGCCTATGACGGCCTCCTTCATGGTCAGGCTGGCGGATGCGACCGGCCGCTACTTTCACGCCAGCACCGAAGCCAAACGCGTGGTCATCGGCAAGGACACCCGCCGGTCCTGCTACATGCTCGAAAACGCGCTGACCGCGGGGTTCACGGCGGCGGGCATGGATGTCTTCGCCCTGGGGCCGCTGCCCACGCCCGCAGTGGGGCTGTTGACCCGGTCCATGCGGGCCGATCTGGGCGTGATGATATCGGCCAGCCACAACCCGCATCACGACAATGGCATCAAGTTCTTCGGGCCCGACGGCTTCAAGCTGTCCGACGAGGCCGAGCACGAGATCGAGAAGCTGCTGGAAGAGGGCAATGGCCTGCCCGACAGCGAACATATGGGCCAAGTGACACGCCTGAACGATTCCGCCGCCCGTTACGTCGAATACGCCAAGACCACCCTGCCCGGCCGCGTCGATCTCGACGGGCTGAAGATCGTGATCGACTGTGCCCATGGCGCCGCCTACAAGGCCGCGCCCGAAGTGCTGTGGGAACTGGGCGCCGAGGTTGTCCCGGTCGGGGTCAACCCCGACGGCTTCAACATCAACGACGGCTGCGGCTCGACGCAGACGGCGCTGGCCGCCCGTACCGTGAAGGAGACCGGCGCCGATCTGGGCATCTGCCTGGATGGCGACGCCGACCGGGTGATCATCCTCGACGAGACCGGCGCGGTGGTCGACGGCGATCAGATCATGGCGCTCCTGGCCACGCACTGGGCCAGCGAGGGGCGCCTCAACCACAACACGCTGGTGGCGACCGTGATGTCGAACCTTGGCCTCGAACAGCACCTGGCCGAAAAGGGCATCACCCTGCGCCGGACCAAGGTCGGCGACCGCTATGTGGTCGAGGAAATGCGCCGCGGCGGCTTCAACATGGGCGGCGAACAGTCCGGCCATATCGTGCTCGCCGATTACGCCACCACCGGCGACGGGCTGATGGCCGGGTTGCAGGTGCTGGCGCTTCTGAAGGAAAGCGGCGACAGGGCCAGCCGTCTGACCCACCGGTTCCAGCCCGTGCCGCAACTGCTGGAGAACGTGCGCTTCGCGCCCGGCCACACGCCGCTGGACAACCCCGCCGTGCAGGAGGAGATCCGCAGGGGCGAGGCCGCGCTGGCGGGCAATGGCCGGCTGCTGATCCGCAAATCGGGCACCGAGCCGCTGATCCGGGTCATGGGCGAAAGCACTGACGAGGCGCTGATGCAGAAGGTGGTTCGCGACGTGGCCCAGGCCGTGGCCGCCAGCGCCTGACGACTCGCTTCCGACGTCTCGGGGAAACGCACTGGCCGCGCCGCTCGTGCGGCCCTCAGCCCGCCAACGCGTCGATCACGCCCCTGTCGGGGAAGCAGGTGGCCGCACGCCCTTTGGCCTCCTGCCAGCGACCGATGGACCGGCGGGTCTTAAACCCGGCCAGCCCGTCTGCGCCCCCGACATCATGGCCACGCGACTCCAGCGCGCGCTGCATCGCCGCCACGCCGGCCCGATCGAGCTTGTCCAGCTTGCGCCACAACCCCTTGAAATCGTCCATGCCGTACTGGATGCGGTCGCCCACATGGCCAACGAAAAGCGCATAGAGGTCGCTTTCGTTATAGGCCTTCAGCACATAGAAATTGGGCGTGACGATGAAGGCCGGGCCCTTGCGGCCTGCAGGCATCATCAGATAGCCCACCTCGCCGCGCTCATGCTCGGGGAAGGGACGGCCTGAAACGCGGGTTATGCCCATCCGTGCCCATTCGGAGATCGGCCGCCCCTGATCGGGCCCCTCGAGCGTGCAGGAGACCGATGCCGGCACCTTCACCTCGAAACCCCAGTCGCGCCCCGGAACCCAGCCGAAATGATCGAGATAGGCGGCGATCGAGGCGATGGTGTCGGCCTCGGACCCCCAGATATCGGCCCGTCCGTCGCCATCGCCATCGGTGGCGAATTGCAGATAACGCGACGGCATGAACTGAGGCTGACCGAGCGCCCCGGCCCAGCTGCTTTTCAACTTGCCCCCGGGCGCGGCCCCCATCTCGGCGATCTTCAGAGCGGCGATCAATTCTCCAGTAAAGAACGCCTTCCGGGTACTCATGAACCCCTTGGTCGCCAGCACCTCGAAGGCATCATGACGGATCGGCACCCGGCCATAACCGCTCTCTCGCCCCCAGACGGCCAAGATGATCCTCCCCGGAACGCCAGTGGCGGCCTCGGCGGCCTTGAGGGCTTTGGCATGGCGGCGCGCCATCTGCCGGCCCACAGAGGTGGCGCCGTCCAGTTGGTTGCGGCTGAAATAGCGGGCGGGCGCACCGAATTCGGCCTGTTTCTGGCTCTTCGGCGCGGCGCTGCCGGGCGGCACCAGTTCGGGCAACTTCCAGTTGAGCGTGACCCCGCCCAAAGCCTTCTCGAAAACCGCGCGCGACACACCCTCGGCCCGGGCGCGGGGCCACACGGTTTCCTGCAGCCAGTTCCGAAACTGTCGTTCGGCCGCCGCTTTCTCGACAGCCAGACCGGCCTGCGGCAGGGCGGCAAGCAACAGGACAAGAATCAGGAGTCGCAACAACAGCATCGGTCTTTCGGGATCCTTTCGTCCGTTCGCGCGTATCATAGGGGAAAGAGCCGAGGGCCGGCCACCGGTCTTTCGGCCGCGCCCTGGCAACGCGCGGGAAAATGCCCAGGCCAGGCCCTGCTCTGCCGCGCGTAAGGGCGACATGATTTCTGCTTGCCATTCCGCCGCGTCGGGCGCAGGTATACGGCCCATCCCGGTCCCCGTTTGACAGATGCGGGCGCCGCGGCTGAAACTGCAACGGATCTGGACCTTGCCTTGAAGGACGCCATGCCTAAACCGGACACAGCCCCGGCCGACGCCCGGTCGGTCGCCCAGCGGGTGTTGACACAGGAAGGCCAGGCGCTGCTGGCGTTCGCAGACGGCGTTCCGGAGGATTTCGACGCCGCAGTCGCGCTGCTGCTCGACGCAACGGGTCGGGTCGTGGTCGCGGGCATGGGCAAGTCGGGCCATATCGGGCGCAAGCTGGCCTCGACGCTGGCCTCCACCGGCACACCCGCGCTGTTCGTCCACCCCGCCGAGGCGAGCCACGGCGATCTGGGGATGCTGACGCCCGAGGACGTTTGCATCCTGATCTCCAATTCCGGCGAGACGGCCGAGTTGAGCGATCTTCTGGCCCATTGCAGCCGGTTTTCCATCCCCGTCATCGGGATTTCCCAGAACGACGACAGCGCCCTCATGCGCGCCGCCCGGCTGCGGCTGACCCTGCCGCGCCTGCCCGAGGCCTGCAGCATCGGCATGGCGCCCACCACCTCGACCACGCTGACGCTGGCACTGGGCGACGCGCTGGCCGTCGCGGTGATGGAGCAGCGCCGCTTCCAGCCCGAACAGTTCCGAGATTTCCACCCTGGCGGCAAGCTGGGCGCGCGGCTGAGCCTTGTGTCGCAACTGATGCACGGGGGCGAGGCGGTGCCGCTGGTGCCCGAGGGCATGGCGATGGCCGAGGCGATCCTGACCATCTCGACCAAAGGCTTCGGCGTGACCGGGGTCGTCGACGGCGCCGGGCGGCTGACCGGGGTGGTGACCGATGGCGACATGCGTCGCAACCTTGATGGCCTTCTCAACCTGACGGCGGGCGAGGTCGCCACCCGCGATCCCGTCACCATCGCCCCCACCGCGCTGGCCGCCGAGGCGCTGGCGCTG